>DASCOW010000477.1:0-9564 GCA_036012205.1 Verrucomicrobiota bacterium | reverse complement strand
CGATGGACTCTCAAATAAAATTGGTAATTCCACTCCATGACAAACATTCCCATCTCTTTTTCTTCATCTCATGTATGGCAACGCGTCGCGTCGCATACTCTCATAACACCTAGTACCATTTTTGGGGACCACTCCACTCACCCAGTTTCACCTGCAAAATCATCAAAGCAAATACCTTCTAACACGAGGTTAATACGGGTGAAGAGTTGAAAGCTGACTGGAAGCAGCCCACCGTTTAACACCTATCCTGCCACCTTAAACTATCTTCAAAATATTTCACTTGTATCGGCACATTTTCGGCAGTTTTCAGTTTCACGCTTGGCCGATTTCACCATGTCAGAGGAACTGAATTTTTTACCGAGTTTAACCTGCTCATTTGCCAAGTCGACTGCTGAAAATCCCACAGTGGAAATGGTCGAGACCGCCTACCGTCATCACGGTTTACGCTGGCGGTATATCAACACGGAAGCAGGGCCGGAGTTGGTCACGTTGTTGAACGATAAAACTTCGACCGGGGCACCGTTCGAAAAATGGAACGACGATTACTCAGTTGCGGATGGAGTTGATGTCGTAATCAATGCCACATCGATCGGCTTGTATCCTGATGCCAATGCCCGCTTGGCGTTGAATTTGAACTCGCTGTCAACGGATATGGTGGTGGCCGACGTGATTTCGAATCCACCGTGAACGAATTTGATCAAGGATGCCGAGACACTCGGCTGCAAGGTGCTCGGCGGTCTAGGTATGCTTGTGAATCAAGGTATCACCGGCATCGAATACTGGACCGGCGTGCCGGTAGACGACGTCGGGATGCGCACCCACCTCGAGGAATTATTCGGCGCTCAGACTCCGTCCGGGATGTTTTTCGCCTTTCCATGGTCGAGAATGCTACGTACCGTCGGGCGTCAACATTACAGCATAATGAAACTGGGAATGATTAATTCGGCTTGGGAACAGCACGGCGTTGGCCTCGTGGATGGTCTCAGGAAAACCAAGGAGTTGGGCTTCGACTGTGTCGATATTTTCGAGGATCCAATGGAACCGCAAGCCGAGGGCCGCATTGCCGAGATCAAGCGAACCTGCGGCGAACTTGGGCTGCCGATCATTAGCGTGGTCGGCGTAAGCGTCGGTCTGGTGGATTTCAACCCGGCAGTTCAGCGCTTCCACGTCGAGCGCTGCAAACGCTACCTCGACATGGGCGCGACATTCGGTGCGAAAAACTACCTGCTCGTCATTGGCGAATACATCTGGCAGAAGGAGGTCATCCCGCCGGAGGAGCAGTGGAAATTCGCTGTTGAGAACTGCAAACTCCTCGGCGACTACGCCGGCAAGCGCGACCTTGAGATCGTCATCGAGCTGGAGCCGTTTCACATGTCTCTCGTCAACACCATCGGCGAGATGGACCGCTTCCTGACCGACGTCGACAACCCGGCCGTCAAGGCGAACATAGACATCAGCCACATGGTGCTGAGCGACAGCCCGCCCGAGAGCCTCACCGCGCTCAAGGGCCGCGCAGGGCATGTGCATATCTCCGATTGCGACGGCAAGGTTCACGGCGACCTGCCGCCGGGCCGGGGCGCAGTGCCGTTCGAGGGCTACCTGCAGGCGATCAAAGACCTCGGTTTTGACGGCGCAATCAGCCTCGAACTCGAATATGCGCCCGATCCCTCCCAAATCGTCGAGTGGGTCACGGAGGCTTATTCTGCAACTGATCGCTTGATGTCGGCCATAAATTTGCGTAATTAATCTGCATGTCCGACGATTGGAAAGCTCGATTCCGAGAATTGTACCACTCCGCGCAGGAGCGTTACCGTGCCGGGCGCAACACCACATTGAGCCTTTTTGAGCCTGACGAGGTGTATTTCCTTGCCACAATCGGCTGCTCCTCACGGGAATTGTTCGACTTTATCGAGGACAGCATCAAGTGGAATGACGTCGAGTACGACCAGGTCGAGGGCGTCACAGAATTGCGGCGGGATCATTTTGTGAACGCACTCCGCAGCGAAGACGCGACAACACAACTTGACTCCGACAAGATCCCGGCCAAGGCGGACGAGGTCGATGGCATCGCCTGGCTGCCGCGCCTCATCGTCAAGGCGCGCGCCAAGCTCGCCGGCAAATTGCCGCCCGAGTTGATGTACGGCTGCGGCGGCGATCGCCCGTTCCTGCGCGAGCACAAATCGAATCTAGTCGATTTCCTGCGCGTCACGCTGGAGGCCGGCGATGACGATCGCGCGATCATCGACTACATCAAGGACTGCTCGGCCAAGGGCTGACTTTGTCCCCACGGGCCATTGCCTCGCAACAGCACCAACGGCGCCATCCGGCTTCGCGGCGTCCGCCACAATAACCTCAAAAACCTCGACCTCGATCTGCCCAAGGGCAAACTGATCGTGTTCACCGGCTTAAGTGGCTCTGGCAAAAGCTCGCTCGCGTTCGACACACTCTTTGCCGAAGGCCAACGCCGCTACGTCGAGACCTTCTCCCCGTACGTCCGGCAATTTTTTGACCGGATGGACAAGCCACAAGTCGATCGCATCGACGGTATCCCGCCGGCTATCGCGTTGGGCCAGCGCAACACTGTCCGCACCACGCGCTCGACCATCGGCACAATGACCGAGGTCTGCGACCACATGAAACATCTGTGGACGCACCTCGCCCAATGCCACTGCGACCACTGCGGCGAGCTCGTCACCCACGACGAGCCGCTCGCCATTTGGAAAACGCAGTTTGGAGGCCAAGCTGACGAGGTGCTGATGACGTTCGACGTACCGTTGTCGGACAAAATTTCGCTCGATGAGTCACTGCAACTCATCGGCAAACAGGGCTACCGGCGCATTGTCGATCCCACCGCAAAAACCAAACGCGGCAACCTCCCGGAGTTGCTGCGAGTGGAGGCGGCGACCAAGCGACTGGCCAGACACAAACTCACGACGCTGACCGTCGTGCAGGATCGCATCCGCTTGGCCAAGGGCAGCCGCGCGCGGTTTCTCGAGGCGGCCGGTCAGGCGTATCAATTCGGCAAAGGGCATCTCGCCGTTCACACCATCGCGCTTGGCCGACGGGAGTTCAGCCGGCATTTCCACTGCGCCGCGTGCGACGTCGAGTACCGCGGCCCGTCGCCGTCGTTGTTCAGTTTCAACAACCCCGTCGGTGCCTGTCCGAATTGCAAAGGCTTCGGCCGGATCATCTCGATCGACTACCGGCTCGCGATGCCAGACCTCACCAAGTCGATCGCTGGAGGCGTCGTCAAGCCGTGGCAGACCGGGCACGGCGTCGAGTGCCAGCGAGAGATGATGACCACCGCAAAACAGGACGACATACCGACCGATGTGCCGTTCAACAAGCTGCCTAAAAAAGCTCGCGACTGGGTGATCCACGGCGCGCCGGACTACGGCCAACCGGGCCGCACCTGGCCCAACGCCTGGTACGGTGTCGCCGGTTACTTTCGCTGGCTCGAGAGCAAGGCGTACAAGATGCACGTCCGTGTACTGCTCTCACGCTACCGTGCTTACACGGCGTGCCCGGCGTGCGAGGGTCAACGATTCAAGCCGTCCTCGCTCCGCTTCAAGCTCGACCACACCGGGGGTGGCGACTGGCTCACTCTCTCCGATTTTTACCAACTCCCCATTCGTGACTCAGCTGCGGTGATAGACGATCTCGCCCGCCGACTCGGCATCAACCAGTCAGACGCACTCGCGCCAGTGCTGGCCGAGGTGCGTGGGCGGCTAGACGCCATGGTGCGCATCGGCCTTGGCTACCTCACGCTCGACCGGCCGACACGCACGCTCTCCGGCGGCGAGACCCAGCGCGTCAACCTCACCGCCTGCCTCGGTTCGCGGCTGGTCAACATGCTTTACGTGCTCGACGAGCCAAGCGTCGGGCTGCACGCGCGCGACACCGAACGACTCGTCGGCTTGCTGGAAAACCTGCGCGACCTTGGCAACACGCTCGTCGTCGTCGAGCACGAGACCGGCGTCATTCGCCGAGCCGACCACATCGTCGATCTTGGCCCGGAACGTGGCGAGCGCGGCGGCCGGATCGTGTACAACGGCACCGGCCTGCACCTACTCAAGTGCCGCGCCTCGCTGACAGCGGCGTACCTCTCCGGCCGCAGACAACTCGACACCCCCCCGGCGCGCGCGGTGACAGCACGCACACCGCGACTGTGCTTGGCCAAGTTTTCCCAAAACAACTTGTGCAACTTCGCGGTGGGCATCCCGCTTGGCCGGTTGGTTTGCGTGACCGGCGTCAGTGGCTCCGGCAAAACGACCCTCATCCGTGACGGTCTGCTCCCTGCCCTGCTCAACAAGCTCGGCGGCACGTCGGCGGACGGCCGCTTGGCCAAGCTGACCGGCTGGCGGGCACTCGAGTCGGTGATGATGGTGGACCAGTCATCGCTGGGCCGTACGCCGCGATCGAACCCGGCCGTATACATTGGCGCATTCGACGACATCCGAAAACTGTTCGCCGCCAGCCCCGAGGCCAGCACGCTTGATTTGCCGGCCGGGGCGTTCAGTTTCAACTCCGCACGGGGCCAGTGCGGCTACTGTCGCGGCACCGGTTTCGAGAAAGTCGAGATGCAGTTCTTGAGCGACGTGTTCATCAAGTGTCCTGAATGCAACGGCAGCCGCTACCGCGATCACGTGCTCGAAGCCAAGCTCACGCCGCCCCTGGGTGTGCATCTGGCCTGGAATATTGCAGATCTGCTCGACGCCACCGCCGACGAGGTGATCGTATTTCTCGACGGTCATCCTGAATCGCGGCCGGCTGCCCGGGCACGGGCCAAGCTGCAGTTGTTGAGCGACGTCGGCCTGGGCTATCTACGGCTTGGCCAACCGGTCAACACTCTCTCCGGCGGGGAGAGCCAACGGCTCAAGCTCGTCCGCAGCCTCGCCGAAGCGCAGGGCAAACGCACCACCACCGGCCCGACACTTTACCTCTTCGATGAGCCAACAACCGGCCTGCACTTTGACGACGTGCGGCTTCTGGCCAAAGTGCTGCACCGCCTCGTGGACGAGGGCCACTCGGTGATCGTCGTGGAACACAATTTGGATTTGATCCGCCAGGCCGACTGGGTGATCGACCTTGGCCCCGATGCCGGCGACGAGGGCGGTCAACTCGTCGCCGAGGGCCCGCCGGCCACTCTCGCCAAAGGCAAACAAAACCACACAGCCAAAGCCCTCCGCAACGGATGAAGCAAGCGGGATTGTCAGGTGTGTTTTCGTTTAGCAATGTTCCGCAGCTTGCGAATGTCGCTTCGTTGTAACTTAATCCTGACGGCTTGCCTGCTACCCGTTTTTTGTGCCCCGCACCGATTATTGTCACAGGAACAAACCTTGCCGCCGGTGGTGGTCACTGGTACGCGGCTTGGTTCGGTTACGCACCAGACTCCGTACGCCGTCCAAGTCTTGGGGGCACATCAACTCCACGGTGTGCTCGCCGCGCGCACGCTGTCGGAGGCCATCTCGGAACTGCCAGGCGTGATGACGCAAAAAACCGCCTTTGGCCAAGGCTCGCCATTCATCCGCGGCTTCACCGGCTACCGTACGCTGGTCTTGGTCGACGGTGTGCGGCTGAACAACTCGACATTTCGTGACGGGCCAAATCAGTATCTCAACACGATTGACCCGTTCACAATTAGCCAAGCGGAACTGCTCAAGGGCCCGGCCTCGGCATTGCACGGCAGCGATGCCATCGGCGGAACACTCAACTTCCTCACGCAACCAACCGGCAACACAGGCGAATGGAAGGGACGCTGGATCAACCGCCACCGCTCAGCCGCTGATGCGTTCACCAGCCGGCTCGAAGCGCGGGGGCCGTTGGCACAGTCGGTGTCGGTGAGTCTAGGCATTTCCAGAAAAGACTTCGGCGACCTCCGGGGCGGACACGGCATGGGGCTGCAGCCGCAAACCGGATACGACGAACTCGACGCCGACGCGAAACTCAACTGGGTACTGGACGATAACCGATCTATCACGCTGACGCATTTGAACGTGCAGCAGGATGACGTGCCACGAACTCACAAGACAATTCACGCCAAAAGCTGGCACGGCACCGCCGTGGGCAGCGAACTTCAGCGGGAACTCGACCAGCGCCGTTCGCTGACTTACCTGCGATATGAGGTCAACTCTGCCTTGGCGACGCTCTCCTGGCAGCGGCAGGAGGAATCGCGTTTTCGATTGCGGAGCCACGACCGGATCGACCGGCAGGGATTCGAGGTCGGGACGCTTGGCCTGTCCCTTAACCTCGAAAGCAACTCGGCGTTGGGCATCCTGCACTACGGTGCCGACTGGTATCACGACCGCGTGAACTCGTTTCGGCAGTGGTACAAATCGGACGGTTCGGTCAAGTCGGTCGCAGCACAGGGGCCGGTCGCCGATGACGCGACTTACGAGCTTGGCGGCATTTTTGTGCAGGGCATTCGGAGTATGATGGACGAGCGACTCGACGTCGTCGTCGGCAGCCGTGTGGATCACGCCTCGGCGGATGCCAACTCGGTGACATTCCCGGGGCAAGCGGAATCCAGATCGCTCTCCGACTCGTGGGGGCAATACACCGGCAACCTTCGCCTGCTGCTGCATGTCGACGAGGCGCAGCGGTGGAATCTCTTCGCCGGTTACGGTGGCGGATTTCGTGCGCCGAACCTGTCCGACCTAACCCGGCTGGACTCCGCCCGATCCAACGAGTTTGAAGTGCCCTCCGCCGGATTGGAGCCGGAAAGGTATCACGCAATTGAAGCTGGGCTGAAAATTGACCTGCCCAAGTTCACCTCGCAGATCGCATTCTTTTACACGGACATTGCCGACATGATCGTCCGTGTGCCGACCGGTCGCATCGTGGACGGCGAACACGAAGTCACCCGGCGCAACAGCGGCGATGGATTTGTCCACGGGTTTGAAATCGAGGCAGTGTTTGAGTTGTCCGACTCTTTCGATTTGTTCGGTTCGCTCGCGTGGATGGATGGACGGCTCGACACGTATCCCACCTCGCAGCCGGTGCTGGTGCGCGAACCGCTGGATCGCATGATGCCTCTGACCGGCTTGGCCGGACTGCGCTGGCATCTACCGGAGAACAACGCCTGGCTCGAGGCGGTGGTGATTTCATCCACTCGGCAGGCCAAGCTCTCCTCGCGAGACCAAACCGATACCCAGCGCATCCCACCCGGCGGCACGCCCGGCTACACGATGCTTCAGCTGCGGGGCGGCTGGCGTCTCGCCGACAACTGGCAGTGGACGCTTGGTGTGCACAACCTGACGAACGAGGACTACCGCATCCACGGCTCCGGCCTGAACGAACCCGGTAGAGGCGCAGTGAGCACGCTTGAGTGGCGGTTTTAATCAGCGCCCGAAAATGAGATGGCCGAACTTGGCCGGGGTGTGAGCGCTACCGCTGGCGCATGGACTCCAGCCAAGGAATGCGTTATGGGCGCGGTCGTGCCGGTAAAGGTTGATCCGCCACTCCGTACCCATCCGTGGTGACTTCTCTCCCAATGACTTGAGCGGGATGCGCATCTCGGTGGTCCAGATTTTTTGTTCGCGGTCGATGTGTGTCGCCGCCTCAAAGCCGCTACTCCACTCCAGCCCGTGCGGAGGCTTCAACTCGGGTGTAATTGTCAAATCGAGTTTCTCTGCAGTCGGAGCGACTTCATATTCGGTGTAACGAACCGGATCGACCGAGCCGGGACCGATGAAGGCCTCGACGACATCCTTGTTCCACAAGCCGTAACGCTCACCGGTTTTAAGCTGCGGCTCGAAGACGGTCAGTTCAGTGTACGGGGCGCTGTAGCCGATGTAGAGAAATTGTTCCGACCACAGCACGCGAGCGGTAGTGGCAATCTCTGGCTTCGCAGCACCTGTGTTGATCTGCGACTCGATCCGAGCCGGCGTAGCGCTTGGCCAAGCGGCATCGTCAAGCCGACCGTCGAGCTCGAAGTCAGCCTCGATGCGCTTGGCCTGCAAACGCGGCAGCGGCAGGCGGCGCACAAGCAGTTTGCGGGCGTTGTCAAAATAGATTTTTCGCAGCACCACCGGCGGTAAGCCAATGCCGTCAATTTTCCAGTCGCCCTGGATGGGGGTCATGTGCTCGAACTGCCGATCCCATGTCTCGAGCCAGCGCCAGTGCTTGGCGTAAAAGTCGAGAGCATCGTCGTCCGTGGGCGCCGGGCCACTGCCGCCAGAGCCAAGGGTAAGTCGGCTGTAAACCATGAAGTCAGTCGCGAAGAGGATGCGATCCTGATGCTTGACGAACAGCCGGTGCACCTTCTCCGGCGCGTGGCGGCCTATCTCCGGGATGCGCGCGGCGAGGTCGGCCATCATGTTGGGATTGCGGTCGAGCGCGGCGTCCACCCAGTCGATGTCCTCGGAGTTGTTGGCGAAGTGCACGCAGACAAATGTGGTCAGCGGATGCCGGGCAACGACACGGTCGAGGGCGTTGAGCAGATCCATGCGCGGCGGATATTTCTCGGCATCACCGAACCACCACGGGCGATGATCCTTCAATTCGATCCAGCGTTCATTGTCAGAGTTGAACGGAAGCCAAAAAGCGCGCGGATCGGCCACGTGAATGGAGACCGGGAGGCCAAGCTCGCCGCAGCGCCGCCACACCGGGTCGAGCCTCGGGTCATCGACCTGAATCAACTTCCCTGACTTATCGCGCAAATACAGCCCAAGCCGCTTCCACTCCTTGAGCCCGGCGGCGCCGAGGCGGTGCCCCTCCTCGACCTGGAGGACTGCGCGCCCAGAAAAACCAGGTTCGTCCCAGCCGCCGTAATCGAGGTTCATGTAATAGGCGAATCGACCGGGGTGCAACCGGTCGCCAAGGACCTTGTTACGCTCGAACGCCGAAAGCTCGCCCTCCTTGTGCGTGACCGTGCCGCCGCTGAGGTTCACGCCGATGCCAATGCCGGCGCGATCCATGATCGACACCGCGCGCTTGAGCAGCACCTCCGACGAGCCGACGTGTTGGTGCAGGTCAACGATACGACGCTCCTTGCGCCATTGCTCCGGGGAATCGCCAGCAGCGGCAACCGCCAATGCGCTGAAAAAACAAAAAGATAAAACGAGAAAGTGAATTGACCGGCAGTGCATCAGCGGAGACTTTCTGAAAACTGGTGTTTTGTCGATCAGTTTTGCGCTTGGCCAAGCGCGCTTTTTTGTCGGGACGTTTTTTTCGAGTGGCGTAGACTGCCGGCAACGTTTGCGTCATGCAATTCGGGCAACTCCAACTGGCATCCAACCTGTTCCTCTCGCCGCTGGCCGGTTACACGAACCTGCCGTTCCGGCTTGTGCTGCGTGAGGTGGGCGGCTTAAGCCTAGCCACGACCGATCTCGTCAACGCCCGTTCGCTGCTCGAGCGCAACCCCAAGGCGATCAAACTTATTGAGACGAACGAGGCTGATAGCCCGTTCGCCGTGCAGTTGTTCGGCTCGTTGCCGGAGGAGATGCGCGATGCGGCGCAGTACCTCGAGTCGATCGGAACAGACTCAATCGACATCAACATGGGCTGCCCCGTGCGTAAGGTCTGCAAGACCGGCGGTGGCTCGGCAATGATGACCGAACTGGA
>DASCOW010000476.1:0-2036 GCA_036012205.1 Verrucomicrobiota bacterium | reverse complement strand
CTCCAGGCGCTCGATCAACCCGGACGGCATGAGCGAGTTGCCCTGCGTGCGCTTGCGGACATTTGCCTTGGCAACGGCAGTTGACTGGTTGGCGACATTGCGAAGGATCAACTGCGTGTCATCCTCACGCTCGAGCATTCCAAACAAAACCTGATTGTCCCTCGTCTCGACGACAAGCGAGTGGTAGCCCTCCTTGATTTTCCGATTCGGGTAGTACAGCGACTCGACAAGGTAATCGAGCGGTGCGCTGGCGCCAATGGAGGTCAGGTCCGGTCCGACCCTGCCGCCCGCACCGCCGATGGCGTGGCAGACCACGCAACCCAACTCAAGTTTGCGATACACCAACTCACCATGGGAGGGATCGCCACTCTGCTCGATCGCCTTGGTTAGCGTGCGAATTTCACTCCTCGACAGGGTGATGTCCTCATCCTTCAACCCGGCACTACTCGGCAGCGCTAGCGCCAATGACTGGAGGCTTCGTCCTCCCTCACGGATCGCGCGCAGTCCAGCCTTGGCGGCCACTTTGGAGAATCTTTTTCGGGGCAATGTCTTGGCCAGCGCGCTCTCGGCATTCTTCACGCCCAGCAATGCGCGCCAGAGATTGAGCGCCGCCGCCTCAGTTTTGCAGTCGTCTAGTGCCTGGATGGCCAACGGCGCCGCCCCGTTGATATCCAACACGGCCAGCGCAGTAACGGCCATGTGTCGCGCTTCAGTGTTCCGCTTCTCCTGGCCAAGGGGCTTGAGCACCTGAACGGCCTTGGCGCCACCGATTTCGCGGATGGCATTGATCGCGGCCTGCCGGACCGGAGTCGCAGTTTTTCTGCCACTGGCGAGTTCGACTAAGCCATCATATTTTGCCCCGAGCCCCTTCCACGTGCCGGCCAAGCCAAGCGAGGCCACCTGCACGGCCCGATCCCCGCTCGCGAAGAATTCGGCAACACTGTCCTTTTGAACGCCTGGCCTGAGATTCCGCAGGCGCGAGGCATGACTGAGAGCGTTCAATGCGCGCACCTGCCCGCCAGTTGACAACGTACCACCAGTAAGCTGGGCGTGCAGTTGCTTCAACTCGATCGCCGTCCCGGCGCGGCCGATGATCTCGATCCACGAACCGTCCTCGGGAATGGTCTTGCCGTTGAGGAACAATCCGAGCACGTCGCTGGCCTTCTTGGCGGACATCGACTTGAGCGCAAACTCGAGTTGGTGTTCCCGACCGGCCGGCTTCCATCGACCGGAGCGCACCAGCGCCAGCCATGGCTCCTCGATGTCCCTCATGCTGAGCCAGGCGGCATAGTCGAGATGGCTGTCGACCGGCTTGTCAAGCACGCTCAACGCGGCGCTCACCGACTTTTCAGTTGGTTTGCGGGTGATGGCGCGCAGGGCCGCCAAACGCGGCCTCGGATGCTCATCGGCAATCCGCTTGGCCAAGCGCACCTCGGCATCGGCGATACGATCCGCCCACTCGTCCAGCACCTGTACAGCCGCAGTGCGCACTCGACCGTCCTTGGCCTCAAGCAGCCTGTCGAGTAGCGGTTTATTAACGACATCCAATCCCTGATAAACCCAAAGCGCCTCGAGTTGCGCCTGCTCTCCGGTCTGCTTGGCCGCCCATTGCTCCAGGTCGGACAACACTCTGTCCGCGCCCCGCTCCTTGAGCATGCGCCGGGTTTTCTCACGCTCAAAACCGTTGGGAGAAGTGAGCCTGGCCAAAAGAGCGACGTTGTCGAGTTGGGTGAGGTCGGTCTTCTTGACGAGCGGCCTATCCTTGAACGCCACACGCCAAATGCGACCGTGAACGTGATCGCGACGTTCATCGCGGAAATCGACCTCACCGTGCTGGATGATCGGGTTCGACCAGTCGGCAATATAGAGTGCGCCGTCAGGGCCAAACTTGATGTCAATGGGTCGGAAATGAACGCTGCCCGAGCGCAACACGTCCGGCATCTCCTGCGTGACGTAGCTCGAGCCCTTGTCACTGATCTTGAACCGAACGATGCGGTGTGCTCGAAAATCACAAGTGATCGCGTCACCCTGCCAGT
>DASCOW010000475.1:0-1406 GCA_036012205.1 Verrucomicrobiota bacterium | reverse complement strand
TGGATGATCCTGCACATGACGCAGCGCGTTTGCATACTGCCCGCCACTCCAACCATTTACCTCCCCGGCGCTGGGTAGCTTCGCCGGATCGATGTCGATCACCGAGGCGTACGGCTCGCACATCGCGTCGACGTTCTCCAGCGCCTTGGAGTAAATTTCCTTGGACAACACCAGCCCATCGCCACCGGCCTCCGCGAGGCCGATGAGCTCCTCCAGCCAAGTTGTGCCGGCGGTCTTCAAATGCACGCCGGCGCCAGTGCGGCGGATGGCATTCCCAATGATTGGATAAACGGAAAACTTATCACTGCCGCTGTGTACGCTCAGCTTAAGATTTCCCGGTAGACCGTACTCTGCAATAGCGTGTGCAATGACGGCAAGATCATCGTTAAACTCCTTCTCGAACTGCCCGAGATCCCCGACATAATCAACGCCCTTGTTGAATCGACCAGTGAACTTAGGCGCGATGGTCTGTAGATTAACGCCTTCTTCGGCCAGCGCGGCAAGGATGATCAGGAGCTCCGGCGGCGTTTGCGGCGCGTCGGTTTCATCCATGGATACCTCGGCGATGAAGTCAGTCTTGCGCGATTTGATGTGCCGGTAAATCGTGCCGGCCTCGGCAACCGCACGCAGGTATTTGCCAGCGACAGTCTCGACGTACTGATGCGTGATCTCCACCGTCGCGTCGATACCCTCAATGCTCACGCTGCCGACCAACTCTGGATGCTTGTCGACAAACGCCGAGACCGCTCCACCATCAGGCGCCTGTCCGATGAAGTCGGCCACATCGATGGTAAAAAAATCTGAGCAATCAAGGTACTTGTCAACGGTGTCCATATTGATATGATCAGCATCAACATGCCAACCCTTGGCCCAGTTAAGTGTCTCCACAGCCTCTTTCGCGGCGTCATAAACGCTTTGCGGCTCGGAGTTGATAAAGTCGTGCTCACGGTTGGATTTATTCCAGACCGGCACTACCTCGATGCCATCTTCAGCCAGTTGCACAAACGACTGCAACTGTGCCTTCGCCTGGTGCGCAAACCGGTCGCCGACGCCCACCGTGTATTTTTCGAGTCTCATGTTTGAATTACGCCCGAGATCGGTAATTTTATACACCGATTCCTCCGGTAGCCGCTCAACATACAATGCCGCCGGGGAAACTAACAGCATTGAGCGTTTTAGCTCGTAGCTACTTCAATGACGGCGGCCATTCATTCAACCGGCAATCCGGTAAAACCGGCGGGCAGTGCCTTGAAATATCTCAGAGGACTCATCACTGCTCAGAGAAGCCAGCACTTCAACCAACGCTTCATGCGCCTGCTCGTAGCTCCCCGCCAACTCACAAACCGGCCAGTCAGACCCGTACATGCAGCGGCCCGGCCCGAAGTGCTCCAGCGCAGCATCCACGT
>DASCOW010000474.1:0-12723 GCA_036012205.1 Verrucomicrobiota bacterium | reverse complement strand
CGCCCATCGGTTGTGGCCAAGCGCTTGGCTAAGTCTACAGTTACTTCACTCCACCTGTGGTGAACGGCGAAGCGGGCAGCGCAACACTATTAGCCAAGTTTGGTTCAGCTTCCTGATGGTAGCCGAAGCGTACGAACTTGGGTTTCTTCACTGTGTCACTTCTGGCGACTACGGTGTTGCCTTTTATTTCCGCCTGGGCGGCGACAAATTTTTCATCCTCACCGGCAACTTCCCAATGGCTAAGGGCTTGACCGTTGGTTGATTTCAAACCATCGGCGTGAGTAAAACGAACGGATGCAGTACCCTTTCGGAATCTGGAAGACTTGAACAAAGGCCCGGAGTACTCGAGGCCTTTTTTGCCATAATCCTTGGTCAAAGCCCAGAGGGCGAGGCGGCGGCCGACTTCCTGTTTGTTGCGCGGATGAATGTCACGCGTGTTGCCGATGTCGGTGGTGACGGCCATGCCGGTATAGGGAATCTCAAGCGTGGCCAACTGAGCCTGCCAGATGCCGGCCAAGTCGTGCGGATTGCGATTGCCGTACTTGTACGGCGCAAGCTGCACGAAATAGAACGGCATTTTTTTGTTGTTCCAAATATCGCGCCAACCGTTGATGAGGGCTTTTTTCTTTTCGTAGTAAAGCATGCCCTCGCCGTTGTTGCTCTCCCCTTGATACCAAAGCGCGCCCCGGACGCCGTACGGGTTGATCGGCGAAATCATGCCATTATGCAGTGCAAGTGCGGACTGGTGGTTGATCGAGCCATTGTCGCGCTTCTGCGGATATTGGTCGAGTTTATCAGAGATATCCTTCAGGGCTGGCACGGATCGAAAACCACTGGGCGTAGTCCACGGCTCGATGCGGGTACCGCCCCAGTTGCAGCCGAGTAGACCGATCGGGACATCGAGTTCGGCCAGCAAATTGCGAGCGAAAAAGTAACCGACAGCAGTGAAGTTCGCCACCGTCTCCGGGCTGCAAACCAGCCAACCATCAGTGGTGACGTCGCTCTCCACCTTGGCGCTCGGGCGATGCGGAATCTTGATGTGACGGATCAACGGATGCTTGGCGTTGGCAATCTCCTCCTTGGGATTGTTGGAGTTGGCTACTGTCCACTCCATGTTCGACTGGCCGGAGCAAAGCCAGACTTCACCGACGAGCACATCCTGAAAGTCGATTGAGTTGCTGCTACCCTTGACGGTGAAGGCAACAGGCGACTTAGAAACCTTGAGACCCTTGAGGTGCACGTCCCAGGCGCCATCCTTGCCGGCCTTGGTTTTTTTGGTTTGGCCAGCGACGGAAACGGTCACCGCTTCGCCGGGATCGGCCCAACCCCAGACGGGGAGGCGCTGACCCTGCTGCAGAACCATGTGGTCACTGAAGACGGAGGGCAGCTTGACCTCGGCCTGAACTGCGGCTTGACCAAGCACAAACGCACCGGCAGCGAAGACAAAACGACGTAGAAAAGAAACGGAGTAAGCCATGCACCCGATTGAGAGCCATGGGAACACGGACGTCAATGATTAATCGCCCACGATGTGGACGTGGATGCAGCGGGTGTGAGGGCGGGTGCGGTGTTCCCATAGGTAAATGCCCTGCCAGGTGCCGAGCACCATCGAGCCGTTGACGATGGGGATGCTCAAGTTGACGTTGGTCAGCGCGGTGCGGACATGGGCGGCCATGTCGTCGTCGCCCTCGTAGTTGTGTTCGTAAACCGGATCTGCATCCGGCGCCAGACGAGCGAAGACCGACTCGAGGTCGGTGCGGACGCTGGGATCGGCGTTTTCCTGTATGAGCAACGAGGCGGAGGTGTGCCGGACGTGCAGCGTGACCAAGCCGGTCGCAAACCCGCTGGTGGAAACCAGGCCACTCACGTCACGGGTGATCTCGTAAAATCCGCGGCCGCGGGTGGAGAAGTTCAACTCCTCGGCGTACTGCCCGAGCATGGGGGTTACTTTTCCACGCCCAGGATTTTTTCCAACTCGGCGTTCTTTTGGTAACCGGCGGCGAGCGCCTTTGCGTAGTGGAACTTGGCCAAGGCAATGAAGGGTGGCTTCTGCGTGGCGTAAACCACAGCGAGGTTGTAATGAGCCTCAGCGTGGCCAGGCTTGATTTGAACCGCCTTGCGCAGCGCAGTCTCGGCGGCCTTGCGCTGGCCAAGGTTATTGAGCGCCGAGCCGAGGAAGTGCTGCGCGTTGGCATCTTCCGGGTTCAACTTAACGGCCTTGGCCAAGTAGTCGCGTGCCTCCTCGTACTTTTTCTGGCGATGCCGAAGCGTGCCGAGCAGAGACAGGGAAGATGCATCTTTGTCGTCATTTTGCAGTGCCCTTGTCAGGCTGGCTTCGGCACCGTCGTAGTTGCCCTGTTCCATCTGGGCGATAGCGAGATTGGCCAGTGTAAGTGGATTTTGCTCGTCGAGTTTCAGTACGTGCAGGAATTTTTGCTCGGCCTCGCCGTACTTGGCCTCGACGAGGGCCGCTTGGCCCGCCTTGAACTCGTCCGCGCCACCCTCAGGCAGGGTGGCCACCTTGGCTTGCAGCGTGTTGGCGGGTTGCTCCGCCGTGTTTGGCTCAGCGAACAGTTTCTTTTCCTCGTCGGAGTAGGGGACTTTCTCAGCCTCGAGAATCTCAAGCCGCGACCGGAGGGTGTCGAGCCGGTTCTGCAACTCAGCCACTTGGGCCTTCTCAGCTCTTCCTGATTTCCGCCAACTGAAGATGCCGGAAACGCCCTTCTTTTTGCTGGCGGGATTGGTGTTATTGCGTTCAGCCTTGGCTAGGCGTTTCTCGAGCGAACTGATGTAATTGCGCATCTCCTTCTCGCGAGAGCCTTTTTGGAGTGACTTGACCTGATCCTCAAGCGAGTCGCCGCGGCTCTCAGCGGAAGCCAAATCACTCGAGGCTTTCTTCAGTTCACTGTTGCTCTTCGCCAATTGTTTCTCTAGGGAACCAGCCTTGGCCTCGAGGTCTTTTTCGCGGTTGCCTTTTTTGAATGATTTGAGCTCCTTCTCAAGGGAGGCCTTGTCATTCTGAAGCACTGCAATGTTGCCCGAAACCTTCTCAAGATCTTTCTGGTTGTCGGACAGTTTTTTTCGCAGCGACTCGACTTCCACTTGCAGGTCTTTTTCACGGCTGCCTTTTTTGAACGACTTGAGATCCGACTCGAGTTGTTTGTTTGCCGTCTGGAGTGAGGCGAGTTCCTTTTCAGTTTTGTCGAGGGACTCCTGCTTGTCCGCCAGTTGTTTCTCGAGGCGCTTGGCCTCTCGATCGTTCGCCTTGGTCTTGGCTTCGGCCTGAGCCTTGGCCAAGCTGCTGTCAGCGTCCTTCAACTGGGCGGCGGTCTTGTCGATGGCACCCTTGAGGTTGGCGTTTTCCTGCCGTAGTGCGGAGAGATCACCTTCCAGCTTGGCCAGTTGCTTCGTTTCCTCTGGGGTTGGCACAGCGGAGAGAGCCTCCTTGAGCTTGGCGTCCTTGAGAATAATCTCGTTTTCAAGCGACTCAACTTTACGCTTGAGGACGGCGATCTCGCGGCGGGCGACCGCGGGATCGAGGTCGGTCGGCTTGGCCTGGGTTGGCGCCGTTTCCGAGGCAGTGTCGCCATGAGTTTTTAGTTTTCGATCCACGTACTTGATCCGGAAATCAACGATTCCAGACCTCCACTCCGGGTAACCGGACCGCAGGGCGGCAAGATCGTTGCGGGCCTGCCGATATTTTTGGATGGCGGATTTTTCCTGTCCGAGCCGGGTCAGATTGTCGGCCTCCGCGATGAGCGAGTAGGCTTGGATAAAGGATTCGTCCGGCCCCGCAGCTTGGGCTGCGAACAGGAGACCAAGCGACAGGACGAACGTTGCGATGTATGAAAACCGTTTCACGCGGGCGATTTAGCCAAAGGTCATTCGAGTTGGCAACCATTGAAAAGCCGTACGGCCGACAAAACTGGCTGACAACACGGATTCGTCGATCTAAACTGCACCCGTGCAGAACCCAGTCATCGTTGCGCTTGACCTGCCCAGCCCGCAGAAAGCCCTAAAACTCGCCGGGGAACTCGCTCCCGTCGTCGGCGCATTCAAGGTCGGTAAGCAACTGTTCATCAGCGGCGGACCGGACATCGTCCGCAAACTCCGCGCCACCGGCGCCAACGTCTTTCTCGACCTCAAGCTGCACGACATCCCCAACACCGTGGCCAAGGCCGTCATCGCCGTCACCGATCTGGGCGTGCAGATGGCCACCGTCCACGCCTCGGGCGGCACCACGATGCTCGCCGCCGCCGAAAACGCCGCCCACGAACAGGCCGCCATGCTTCGCGCCGAACCGCCGCTCGTCCTCGGTGTCACCGTGCTCACCAGCATGGACGATGGCGACCTCGCCGAGCTGGGCATCGAGGGCAGCGCGCAGGAACAGGTGTTGCGATTGGCCAAGCTCGCCACCGGCGCGGGGTTGCGCGGCTTGGTTTGCTCGCCACAAGACATAGAGATGCTCCGCGCCGAACTGGGCGACGATGTTCAACTGGTCATCCCCGGCATTCGACCCGCGTCGAGCAAGGACGACGACCAAAAGCGCACCATGATCCCCGCCGAAGCCATCCAGGCCGGCGCAAACTGGCTCGTCATTGGACGCCCCATTACCGGAGCCGACAATCCCAAGGCCGCCACCATCGGGATACTTCACTCGATCAATCCCGAACTCGTGCCCGAGGGCGAACGCACCGAGTCGATCCCGGAAGTTGTCGACTGCGCCAAGTGCGGCAAAAGCCTGAAACTCGATGCCACCGAGCAGGCCACCGGTCGGTACCACTGCCCCCACTGCGACAGAGACATCGCCCACAACGGGTGATGTCCTAAAGCTCGCGCTCGTAGACGCGCCAGCGCTTGGTCACTTTCGCGCCGGTATTTTCGAGCACGCGATGCACGCGGAGGTTCGACTCGAGCATCCACGAAAACTCGATCCGCTTGTAGCGGCTGCCCAGCAACGCGGTTGCGCAGCGGGCGCCGAGCGCCGACTCGATGCCCTTGTTCCGATGCGCCTTCAGCACCCCCGCTACCACGCCGCGCACCACTTCTATCCGACGGCGTGCCAGCAAAAAGCGCAGCCAGCCAAACAGCCCGAGCCGACCGCCGCACGCCTTGACCGCAACGTTGATGTCCGGCAATGCCACGCAGATGCCCACCGGCTCGCCGCCATACTCAGCGATCAGCGTGCACTCCGGCAGCAGAAACGGCTTGAGTTCGCCAGCCATCTTCAGGAACTCGTCACGGCTGAACGGCACCGCGCCCCAGTTCTCGCGCCACGCCTCGTCGTAAATCTTCACCAAAATGTCGATCTCATCCCCGAGCTTGGCCAAATTTGCCCGGCGGATGTTCACCCGGCCATTGCGCGCCCCGGCCTTGGCTAGGCGCTCGAGGTATCGCACATCCACGTCGGCGAACGCCACCTCGCGTGCCAACAGATCCTCCGCCTTGGTCAAGCCGGTCGATTCGACGAGTCGCTGGTAATACGGTGGGTTCCACGTCGTGAGCAGCGTCGGTGGATCGTCAAAATTCTCGATCAGCAGCCCGATCTCCTCGTTGATCGTGAAGCTCGCCGGGCCGCGCATGCGCGCAAGCCCCTGCCCTCGCAGCCAGTCCGCTGCCGCCGCAAACAAGCGCCCGGCCACCGACTCGTCATCGACACACTCGAAGAAGCCGAAGAAGCCGACGCCGTCGTTGTACACCTCAAGGTGGCGGTTGAACCGGATCGCAGCGATGCGCCCGACCGGCTCGCCGGCGGCGTTCCGAGCGAGAAACAGCACCGCGTCCGAGTGCTCGAAAAACGGGCCGCGCGCGCGGTCTAGGCGCTTCATTTCCTCACGCCAAACCGGCGGTATCCACGGTGAGTCGCCTGTGTAGATGCGCAGCGGAAACCGGACAAACTCGCGGAGTTGCGCCCGATTCTCAATTGTTTCAATACAGAGCACGGCTAAGCTCTTAGTTGAAAAATTGGCCGTTTGGAACTAAAACCAGTGGCGAAATGACAGGCCGTTTTTCCATCAAATCCTCCGCGCTGCTCGCCGCCGCACTGTTCGCCGCCGCGTGGCTGGGCGCGTACGCCGCCGAGGGTCAGGGGGCGTTTCTCTCCCGCGTGCGACAATTGACCTTTGAAGGGCGGCGCAGTGGCGAGGGCTATTTCAGTACCGACGGCTCGAGGTTGATTTTCCAGAGCGAACGCGAGACCGGTAATCCGTTCTACCAGATTTACACGCTCGATTTTGAGACTGGCGACACGGCTCGCGTCTCGCCTGGTCACGGCAAAACAACCTGCGCGTTTTTTCACCCCGACGGTGGGCGGGTGCTCTTCGGCTCAACGCACCACGATCCGCAGTCCAGAGCCAAGCAGAAGGCGGAGCTCGACTTTCGCGCCTCCGGCAAGGAGCGACGCTACTCGTGGGACTACGACGAGACGATGGACATCTTCACCGCCAACCCCGACGGCTCCGGCCTGAGCCGACTCACCACCGCACGGGGCTATGATGCCGAGGCGGCCTTTTCCACGGACGGCAAACAGATCGTGTTCGGCTCGACGCGCAGCGCCTACGCCGATGACTTGACAAAGGAGGAGAAAAAGCTGCGTGAAGTCGACCTCTCCTACTTTGGTGAAATCTACATCATGAACACCGACGGCTCGGGACAGACCCGCCTGACCCGTACGCCCGGCTACGACGGCGGCCCGTTTTTCTCGCCCGACGGCTCGAGGATCGTCTGGCGTAGGTTCAACAAATCCGGAGCCGTCGCGGAAATTCACACGATGAAGCTCGACGGCTCCGACGTCCGCAAACTCACCCGCTTCAAGTCGATGTCGTGGGCGCCCTATTTTCATCCGTCCGGCGACTACATCATTTTCGCCAGCAACAAACTTGGATTCACCAACTTCGAACTGTACCTCGTCGATGCCCTTGGCCAATGCGAACCGGTTCGCGTCACCGAGCGCGCCGGCTTCGACGGGCTGCCTGTCTTCTCGCCAGACGGCACCCGACTCTGCTGGACGTCAAACGCCACGCCGCAAAAGCAGTCGCAACTTTTCCTTGCGAAATGGAACCATACCGGGGCGTTGGCCGCGCTTGGCCAGGCGCCGGAACGCGCCGACAGCCAAGCTATCCTGTCTCCTGAAGTCTCAATCGATGACCTGAAGGCGCACGTCACCTATCTCGCGTCGGACGAACTGGAGGGCCGTCGAACCGGTAGCGAAGGCATCCGCAAAGCCGCTCAATACATTCGCCAGCGCTTGGCCAAAGCCGGGCTGCAAGCGCTAGGCTCCGAACGGGATAGATTCGACCACGCGTTCGAATTCACCGGCGGCGTGGAACTGGTGAAACCAGAAAACAAAATGATCCTGCGGGGTCACACCGGGGAGGATCAGGCCTTCGAACTAGGCAGGGATTTCCGGCCGCTGGCCTTCTCCGCCAACGGCAGGGTCGAGAGCGAGGTGGTCTTTGCCGGCTACGGGCTGACCAAGCCGGGCGAACTCGGTGTCGGCTACAACTCGTACGGTGACCTCAACGTGAAGGACAAGATCGTGATGGTGCTGCGCTACGTACCGGAGGACATTTCGGTTGACCGACGGCAGGAACTCAACCGCTACGCCGGCCTCCGCTACAAGGCGCTTATCGCGCGGAACAATGGCGCCAAGGCGCTGCTCGTTGTCACCGGCCCGAACTCCCCCAACCCCGGCGCGTTGGCTAAACTGAGCTTCGACACCAGCATGGCCGGCGCAGGTATCCCGGTTCTTTCGGTCAGCGGCGAGGTCGGCAACTCGCTGGTTGAACTTTACGGTAAATCGCTGAAGGAACTGCAGTCGTCGCTCGACAAGGAGAACCCGCACGCGGTGCACGGGCTGGCGTTGCCGGGCATCATTCTGAGCATCAAGACCTCGCTCAAACGCATCCGCCAACAAGACAGCAACCTCGTCGCGCTGTTGCCTCCGACCAGCCAAGGCGATACTGCCAAGCCAACTGAATACGTGATGCTCGGCGCGCACTACGACCACCTTGGTCGCGGCGAGACCGGAGGATTCGGCGTCAATGGCGAGGAGGGCATGGTGCACAACGGTGCGGACGACAACGCCTCCGGGGTGGCGGCACTGCTCGAGATGGCGGCGCATCTGGCCAGACGGCAGAAGACGCATCCTGTGGAGTTTCAGCGCGGCGTGATCTTCAGCTTCTGGTCCGGCGAAGAGCTTGGTCTGATCGGCTCGGCGCGTTACGCCGCCCAGCCGACAGTGAACCTCAGTAACGTTGTGGCCTACCTAAACTTCGACATGGTTGGCCGACTGCGGGACAACAAGCTCACGCTGCAGGGCGTCGGTTCATCGGGTGCGTGGAAGAAACTGATCGAGCGCCGGAACGTCCTTGCCGGATTCGACCTCACGCTGCAACAGGATCCCTATCTACCGACCGACACGACCTCATTTTATCCGAAGGGCATCCCGGTGCTCGCCTGGTTCACCGGCAGCCACGAGGAATACCATCGGCCGGCCGACGACGCCGACACGCTGAACTACGAGGGGATCGAGCGCATCACCAAGTTCGCCGGGAACGTGGTCCGCGACCTGGCCAAAGGCGGCGAGCGGCCGGACTATTTGAAGGTCGAAAAAAACGACCAGGGCGGCAGCCGCGATGCCATCCGCGTGTACCTCGGGACCATCCCCGACTACGCCTCGGAGGACGTCAAGGGCGTGCTGCTGACCGGCGTACGCGGCGGCGGCCCGGCCGACAAAGCAGGTCTCAAGGGGGGCGACGTGATCGTCCATTTCGCAGGAAAGGACATCACCAACATCTACGACTATACCTACGCGCTCGACGCAGTGAAGGTCGGCAAGTCGGTGGGCATCGAAGTGCTGCGAAAGGGGAAGCGGATGAAACTCTCCATCACGCCCGCAGCCCGGAAGTAGTGTTCACCTCGCCCCAGTCCCGGGCCAAGTCAGTGATGTAAGCCGACGGCAGGCCGAACTGGGCCGCGCCAGCAAGGATGGTCTGGAGGTAGGCCGGCTTCGGCTGGCCAGGCTCGCAAACAGGATCGATGTACACCAGCGCCTCCATCGGCTCGCCGGCCTGCTGGATGATGAGGTTGGTTTTGACGTACATGCCTTCGGCGACGGATTCGTAATGGTCGAGCGTGGTGATGTCCTCCGACGTGAGCGACCACAGCACGCCGTAAGTCACCGTGCCGAGCTTGGCCTCAATCGTGGCGTAAGTGCGGATGTTGATGAGGAACTGCCAGCCGTGTAACTCCGCTTGGCCAAGCGCCTGGCCACCGGGGCAACGCTCGGCCATCTGCGCCGAACACATATTCGACCCGTAGGCAAAATAAATGGTGTTGGCCTTGCTCATCCGGTGCTCCGCCTGGTCGGGCGCTCAGACCTCAATGACGAGCAGATCGCTACCTCGATGGCCGATGACTTTCACCGGCGCGGCGGCGGCGATCAACTCGCCCTGGGTGATGACAGAGCACAGGTCGTCGCCGAACATCGCCTTGCCGCCGGGATGCAGCGGTGTGGTCGCTTCGCCAACTTGGCCAAGGCGCGAATCAACTTCAGCAGTAACAGCGGCGACTGACTTGACCCCGCTGGCCGCCTCGGAGGCGAAGTTGGCGAAAAGGGCTGTGTAAGGCAGGTACCTGGTCAATGCCCAAATGACTGGGATTGAGAGTAGAAAGGCGATCGTCAGGTCCCGGACTGGTTTGGAGAAGTCCAGCGGCTCGAAGTCTATGCCCTCGATCTGCGGCGCTATCTCCCCCCCTCCCTCGCCGGTGGGGAACCAAGGGAGGTTGGGGTAGATGTCAGTCATGCCCATCACAACTGCGACAAGAATACATGCCACGCCAACCATGCCGATGATCAGGGTACCCGGCAGGAGGAACAGCTCCACTGCCACCAGCGCAATGCCCAGCGCAAAAATGCCAACCCACTCGATGCCGGCCAAGCCGGAGATGTAGCCGCCGAAAAAGTACAACACCAGTGCCGCGATACCAATCGCACCGAATACGCCGAAGCCGGCGGTCTTAAACTCGATGTACAGGCCGATGATACCGATGAGCAGCAGGATCGGGCTGATGGCGTTGATCCATGTGCCCAGTTCCTCCACACCGAGTGGCTCGACATCGACCCGATGCGCCCCTTTGTAACCGAGCTCAATGATGAGCTCGTCGATGCTCTTGACCGTGCCGGAGGAAAGTAGCTGCGTCTTGGCCTCGCCGTACTTCGCCTCGGCCTCGAGGTTGGTCAGTGTAAGAATGTCGCCTTCTTCGCAGATGATTTTGCCAGCGCGCTCGAGTTTTTTGTTTTTGTCGACCATCGCCTCGACAACGTCGATGGCGTAGCCGTTTTTCTCGGCTTGAGTGCGGATCTTGGCGCGGATGGCCGAGTTCATTTTCACCTCCATCGTTGAGGGCATTTCGGATACGCCGCCGGTGGGACTCATCATGATCGGCGCGGCGGCCCCGATGACGCTCTCCTCCGCCATGTAGATTTTCTGCGTGGCCACGGCGATGAACGCACCGGCGGAGTAGGCATCCTTGTTGACGTAAGTGACAGTTAATCCCGGAAACTTGCCGACGATGTCAAAAATCTCCTCGGTGATGTCCACCCGGCCGCCGTTGGTCTCCATGTCGAGGATCAGACAGTCAGCCTCGGCTGCCATAGCCTCTTTCACGCCGCGGCGGATGACGTATAGGATCGGCGGCATGATGTCTTCGCGCACCGGCACGACGTACACTTTCTTTTGCGCGGCCGCCTGGCCAATCGGCGCGGCGCCCGACGCCTCCGGCACCTGAGCCTGGCCAAGCGGGGCCAGCGCCGCGGCGAGGGCGAAGGCGGCAAACGAAGTAAGCCAAGTTTTCATGCGGCAAAATTAACCGCCCCAACCGGCGGCGACAAGCCCGCCTAGCGAGTCGATGATTGCCAAGGGGCGCATGCCTCCACTACGGTACGCCGACGGCACAGCCCGCAGCCCGCCGCACATGTCCCACTTCAAGATTCAGTTCAAGGTCTTCGAGGGCCCGATGGATTTGCTGCTTTTTCTCGTAAAAAAGCAGGAAGTGGATATTTACGAAGTGAACATGACCGAGCTGGCCATGCAGTTCATCAAGTACGTGAAGCTGATGCAGCGGCTCGATCTCGACCTGGCCGGGGAGTTCATTGTCATGGCATCGACGCTCATGTACATCAAAAGCCGCGAACTGCTACCAGTGACCGAGCAGGTGCTGGACGCCGAGGAGGAGGACGCCGAGGATCCACGTTGGGATCTGATCCGCCGGCTGGTGGAGTACAGGCGCTTCAAGGACGTCTCGGACGACCTGCAAAGGCTGGAAATCGAGCGGGAGAAGGTTTACACACGGCGGCCCGGGAGCATCCCGATCGACCCGCTGCCGATGGGGCACCGGCTCGAGGCGAGCATTTTCGACCTTGTCGGCGCGGCGAACGAGTTGCTCCGGCGATTTGCCGAGCGCGAGGCCGCGCGGAGCGAGATCGTCGAGGACCGCTGGAGTGTCAGCGAGAAAATCGTGGCCATCCGACAGCGACTCGACCAAGCGGGCCGGCTGAAGTTCAGCAAGCTGTTCGATGGCGCAGGCAGTCGGGGCGAGGTGGTGGCTACGTTCCTCGCGCTGCTAGAGCTGATCCGGATCAGGCAGTTGCGGGCCACGCAGGATGCCACGTTTGGCGAGATTGAGATCGCTGTGTCCCCGATGGAGATGCAACAAATTAGGCCAGAACAAACAGAAACGGTGACAACCTGATCGAAGTGGAACTGAAACAGATACTCGAGGCGATCGTCTTCTCGGCTCAAAAGCCGATGAGCATTGGTGAACTGCGCACACTGCTCCGAGAGACGCCGGAGAAAGTGCCGGACGAGGCCGAGCAAACCGAATCGTTCGCCAAGGCGACCGCGCGTGCTGTCGAGAAGGCGCTCGAGGAACTCGCCGCCGAACACGACGTAGCCAACCGCAGCTACCGCCTGGCCTGCGTTGGTGGCAACTGGCAATTCGTCACCAAGCCGAACTTTGCCCCTTGGCTGCAGGTGCTCGTCGGGGCCAAGCCGCGCTCGCCCAAGCTCTCGCACCCCGCGCTCGAGACACTCGCCATCATCGCCTACCGCCAGCCGATCACCCGCTCGGAGATGGAACAGATACGCGGCGTCGCCGTCGACGGCGTCGTGCAAACTCTCGTCGAGCGCGAACTCATCGAGGTCTGCGGCGAAGCCGACGCCCCCGGCCGCCCCCGGCTTTACGGCACCACGCTGTTTTTCCTCGAACATTTCGGTCTCAAGGGCTTGAACGAACTCCCCGCCGCCGACGAACTGCGACGCATTCACATCGAACTCGCGACTGCAACAGCCGAGGATGCACAGGAAGAACTCCCTCTCGACAACGACGACGATGACGACGACGATGATCCCGACGACGATGAAGATGACGAGGCCGACAACGAGGAGGAGGAATAACCTCTCATGAGCCTTGAGGAACACCGGAAAGCCATCGACGCCATCGACGAGAAACTGGTGCGTCTGCTCAACGAACGCACCGGGCACGCGCTGGCGATCGGTGCGATCAAGCTTAAGGCAGGCGAAGAAATCTACGCGCCGCACCGTGAGCGGCTGATTTTCCAGCGCTTGGCCAAGCTCAACGAGGGGCCAATCCCTGAGAAATCGATGCAGGCCATCTACCGCGAGATCATGTCCTGCTCGCTCTCGCTCGAGAAGTCGCTCA
>DASCOW010000473.1:0-3306 GCA_036012205.1 Verrucomicrobiota bacterium | reverse complement strand
CGCTTGGCCAAGCGACTTGTACTCCCTGCCGGGATCAAAGATGTGCATCGTGCCGATCCGATCCATGAGGTACACCTTGCCGCCCACCTGTATCGGGGAGGCGTAAAAACCTTCGTCGGTGTCGTGCACCCAGAGTTCCGCCGGCTCCCCATCATCCGCCGTGCCGGTCTTGGCGTCGAAGCACACGATGCCACCATCGTCCAACCCCGCAACAAGCAGCCC
Organism: Verrucomicrobiota bacterium; assembly: GCA_036012205.1. Classification (GTDB taxonomy): domain Bacteria; phylum Verrucomicrobiota; class Verrucomicrobiia; order Limisphaerales; family UBA1096; genus UBA1096. The sequence continues at coordinate 3,084 of DASCOW010000473.1, read as the reverse complement.
GGCGGTGACCAGCGGTGTGCAGACACCAGGGAACGCTTCTGTGTTTTCCCAGACCACCTTTCGGGTCTTGATGTCGATGGCGCTAAACTTGATGTAACCACAGCCGACATACAACAGCCCGTCGGCGTACACCGGCGTGGGAGCTATCTCCCCCCCGTCCACCCACTCCATGCTCCAGTATTGTTCCCCAGTTTTCGGATTGTACGAAGTGAGCGTCCCAGCGGCAAGAATGGCCTCGGTGCGCTCGCCCGTGTCCACAAGGATGGGCGATGCCCAGGAAGGGCCGAAGTTGCGCTTCACTTTCCATTTCTCACTGCCATTGGCAACGTCGAGTCCCGCGAAAAAGCTTCCCTCCTCCTGGTCGTACTGCACTAGCAGCACGTCATCATGCCGAATGAGTGAGGAGGCGTGTCCGTACGGGTTCTTGGGAACGCCGAGGTTTTTGCCCCACACCCGGTTACCATCGAAATCGATTGCCACTACGTCGCCTGTGGAGAAGATGGCAAACACCCGCAAGCCGTCTGTGGTCATGGTTGGCGCAGCGTAGCCTGTGTCGCTGCTGACTTTGGGCGGCTTGGCCGGCGAGCCGGGAATGCCATCCACCCGGTGCGTCCAGATCAACTCGCCCTTGGCCATACCGAAACAGTAGACCTCGCGCGCCTCCCGGTCGGCACCGGTCATGTAAAGCCGATCCTCCCAAATAATGGGCGAGCTGAAGCCGGGCCTGGGGACGGGGGTTTTCCAAGAAATGCCGCGGCCGGAGGCTCCGTCCCACTCCAGTGGCGGCTCACCGACCTCAACCAAGCCGGCTCTCATGCCGCGAAACACCGGCCAATGGCGAAGCATCTCCTCGCGACTAGCCAACGGCGGTGGGGCGGGAGCGGTTTCGGGTGCCGCGCTGGCTTGACCCGGTTCGTCAAGCGGACTCTCCCAAGGCAGCGCTAGGATCAAAGCAAACCCAATCAGAACCAACCCGGCCATGGCGACCGATTTGCGGGCCCACTTAGCGATGCCCACCAAGTCGTCCCTCGGGTCGCTCGAGTCAGGGTACGGTACCGGCTGGCGGTATGCCCCGAGTGACTTGAAGGCAATCACCGTGATCATTAGGCCGGCCAGCAAAAAGTAAATGGCCATCCGGTTAAAATGCTGGCTGGTAAAAAAAGCTCGCCGGGCAATGTGGTCGAGCTCGCGGATCTCCTCCCTGATCAACTCGTTATTTGGATCGGCCTTCATGTCTTCGAGCCGCTGCTCGAGTGCCTTGGAGTGGATCGGATCCGCCGACTTGAGGCTTAGATTGTTCGCGATGAGCAACGCGCAGACGACGAGCGAAAAGAAGGCGGCGATCACGCCGATACCCTGGATCACCCGGTAAGTGAACGACTCTGTGTTCGGTGCATACTCAACGACCCGCATCAGGCCCTACCCTCCCCCGTCACCGCTGCGGGATTGGCCTCCTCCGGCTTGGCCAAGGCCAGCGATTCCTGAAGCGCTTGGCTGCCGGGCAGAAAGTTGGGTGTGTGCATCTCGTCGCTTGGACAGTACGAACAGCACCGACCACAACTGAAACAGGTCGGTTTGTCCACCTCATAATCCTTCTGGTCGCGAATGACCGAGATGCCGATCAGCTTCAGCCCGAACACCAACCCGAGAAACCCGCCGAGCATCCAGCCGCCCATGTTCATCTGGGCCCGTATCTTCAGGGCATCCTCCATCAGCTTCTCCTCCGGCATGCCCATGGATCGAAAAGTAGTCGTCTCCAGTGAAGGCTCCATGGCCGGGTTCGCCTTTTCCACCACGATCTGCTCGGCGAGAAACACCGTGTTGTTGTAGCGCGACATTGGGGTGGACATGCGATGCCCGATCCAGCCGCCCAACACCACGATCAACGGCAGCAGCACGAAGAGATACCCAAGCCGCCTCACCCCGGTGGCGCGCTCCTCCCGCTCTAGGCCAGTGTTGGGTTTGTTGATGTAGTCGAAGGGGCACGAGGCCTCACAGAGCCGGCAGTCCACGCACTCCGTCGGCGTGATCGTCAAGTGCCAGCGGGCAAACCGCGACATCAGCCCCAGCAGCACGCCGTACGGGCAAAAAAACCTGCAATACGGCCGGGCAATGAACATGCCGGACAATAGGAAGCCGGCGCCAAGGTACAGATACGGCGCATTGCCGTTGAGCCGGAAAAACCCAATGAACGGATCGTACCGGCAGATGATGAAGCCGGTGTTGGTGGCCGCGAATAAAATCGCCGTGCCAATGTAAACGTAAGGAATCATGCTCAGCGCAATGGTCAACTTGCGAGGGAGCTGGATCGGCTTGAGGATCACCAAGTCCTGTATCGCACCCAGCGCACACACCGAGGCGCAAAACACGCGCCCAAAGAAAAGCGCAAACGCCAGCGGCAGAATAAAGAAAATCACCACCGTGATCGGCGCCGCATAGTTGGAACTGAACAGCGAGAGCGCAACGTTCTGAATCGATCCGATGGGGCACACACAGCCCTCCTTGTAAAAACCAAAGTACCCCAGACTGAATAGCATCAACCAAAAAAGTCCGCGCCTCGACCGGCGCTTCACAGCCAGCCAGGCGGCCATGCTCAACACCGCAGTCAACACACCAACGTCGATCCACTGCTGGGTTTGCGACGTCGGCAACGGAGCCTGACCGTCTGCCGGTATAGCGTCACGGATGATGGTCTCGCCCCGACCGTCAACATAATCCCACGTCTCCGGAAACTTGTACTCACTCTCGAACTCCGGGGCTGGGAAACGCGCCTCGTCAGCCGGGGTGGAACCGGTCAGCGCCGCGCCCATCACCAACCACAGGACAGCCCCGACCAAGCGCTTGGCCAAGCGCCGAAGCTGCTGTCTTATCCTGTTGAGCGTTCTGTTCATCGCTTGCCCTATGCCTAGTGGCGAGGGGGTTGGAGGGGCAATTCCACTACCTGCTGCGGATCGTGCTTGAGCTTGTACGGCGTGTCGGCCGTGACGCGATCCCAGGCATCAGCCGGGCACTGCATGGCGATGGAACAGTTGTTGCAGTTAACGCACTCATCGTGGTTGACCTGCAGGTAAAACGAGGCATTGC
>DASCOW010000472.1:0-1318 GCA_036012205.1 Verrucomicrobiota bacterium | reverse complement strand
TCCTTGTCCTTGCGCTTTATCTCCAGCGCGGCCTGGCATTCGGCGGTTTTTTTGAGCGTGCACTTGGCGCACACAAGATCGCCCCGCACAGTGCGTTCCTTGGCCGCCTTGGTGGCCGCCGGCTTCTTCTCTTCCGCGTTGGCGGAGAACATCGCCACTGAGATGGCGACCGTTGTCATTATTAGTTTGTATGTATTCATTGTATGTTTTGCCTGTTGGCTTGGGCTTTAGACAGGCCAAGCCGTAAAACTATTCAGTAATTACCCGCAAAAAACGAAAAGTTTCACTTTTTCTCTGCCGGTTTTTTAGCGGGGAGTGAGGCGTCGAATCGCTTTTTGAGATCATCTAACTCTTTGGTCAGCTTGGAGTTGGACTGCTTCAGGCTGGTGACTTCCTTTCGCAGATTCTGGTAGTCGTCAGCCGGTTTGCGGGCGGCCCGCAGTTTTCCGATCGCTTGCTGGGCGGCTTTTCGGGTGGGCTCGCCCTCATCCCTACTCGTGAATTTCTCAAGTACGGCGAGGGCGCGCGGGTCGCCGAGTTGGCCAAGCGCGTCGATGGAGGCCAGGGCGATTCGTGGATTGAGATTGTTCACGTGACGGACGAGGAACTTGCGAGTGACGGCTTTCTCTTTCTGGTTGCGCGCGAGATGGCCGAGTGCGCGCAGGGCGTTGCCGTAGCCGCTAGCGGTGAATTTGTCTCCGTTGTTTTCCAACGCATCGCGAATTTTGGCGTTGTTGGCCGGGTTATCCTGTTTGCGCAGCGCACTCACGGCGGCGTCAGCGAGTTGGTGGCGAAACGACTCGGAACCAAGCGCCTCGTCAATCAACTCGCGGGCCGGCTTGTCGTCGTGGCCGGTGAGGCCGCCAATGGCGCGGACGCGGATGGCCGGGTTTTTCTCGCCGGCCAAGCTCTGCTTGAGCGCGGCCAAGGCCTTCGGTTTGTACTGGCTGGCGATATTGGAGATCACCTGCTGGCGCACCTTCGCGTTGGGCTGGGCGGTCGAGTCGATCAACGCGGCGAGAGCTTCGTCACCACCGATGCCGCTCAGGGCCTTGGAGGCGGCGATTCGCACGGCGTAAAATGAGTCGTTCTGCAGCGCGTGTTTCATTTTTTCGCGGGTGGTTTTGTCTTTGCGCTTGGTCAGGAGTTCAACAGCCTGCAGTCGACCAAGCGCATCGCTTTCGTCAGCCAACTGCGCATGAATCTGGGCCGTTGGTGGTGCGAAGCTGATCTTGGCCAGGAGTGTCACGTCGGGATCGATCCGCACGATCTTCGGTGCCTTGGCCAAGCGTATGTAAAAGTCCTCGGCAGCCTTGGT
>DASCOW010000471.1:0-1206 GCA_036012205.1 Verrucomicrobiota bacterium | reverse complement strand
TCAGACGTTTCCGGCTCATCCTCATCCTTGGGTGTCAAGTCGAGATCGCCCACTAGGAACCGGACATCCATGTAGGTCATCCGGATGTCCATCTCCAATTCAAGCCGAGACTGGATGGCCGACAGGTCAAGTCCCTCCTCAACCCAGCCGGCGACTATCTTTTTTTGATTCTCATCGAGTTGCATAATTACCCCTGTGTCAGGCCAGATGTCTGGCTTGCGAACGCGCAATTGACTACCCGCGCACTCGTCAAGAAACAAGCATGAATCGATGGGCACACTTGGCCAAGCGGTGAGACAAAAGGGCAACTCTCGGAATGAGTTGACGATGCTTGGCCAAGTGAGAATGTTTGCACGGCCATGAAACCGACCACTGCTAACCCGACGAAACGCCACCGCCTGCTTGGCTTGGTTTTGTTCCTTGTGTTCGCGCTCGCGATGGTGATGGGGCCGGGGCCGGGGCTGCGAATGGTGAATCCCGAGCCAACCGCTGCCCGCGATAGCCTGCTCTTTCTCGGGCTACCGATGATCTACGCCTGGGGGCTATTTTGGTACGGAGTGCAGGCCGTGGTGGTGGTGACCGCCTGTCTCACCATCTGGAAATCAAGGGAGGATTGATGGACACCGCCGCGAGAACCGATCTTGGCTTACTCCCGCACTTCTGTCTCGCGGGATATCTGCTTTTTTTGCTCGGCATCGGTCTCTGGGGCTTCCGCAAACGCCAAGCCGGCGAGGAGGACTACTATCTCGCCGGGCGCGGCCAAGGCTGGCTGATCTCGTCGCTGACGATCATGGCCACGTTTTTCAGCTCAGCGGCGATGCTCGGCGCGCCGGGGATGGTGTACAAGGAGGGCGTCGTATTCGCGTTGTTCGCGCTGAACGTCCCGCTGAGCGGCGCGGTAATCTACGTGCTTGGCAACCGCATCCGCGAACTTGGCCACACGCATGGGCACGTCACGCCGGCCGACCTGATCTGCAGCCACTACGGCAGCCCGGTGGCGCTGCGGTGCCTCGTGGCGTTGATCGGTTTTCTCTACGCCGTACCGTACGTCGTCATCCAGATTCAGGCCGGCGGAATCATTTCGAGCCGGCTCTTCGGCGGCGAACACGCGTTCGAGATCGGCGCCTGCCTGTTGTCGCTGGTGACGATGCTGTACATCATGATCGGCGGCATGCGCAGCGTCGCGTGGACCGATGCGCTGCAGGG
>DASCOW010000470.1:0-1822 GCA_036012205.1 Verrucomicrobiota bacterium | reverse complement strand
CCCGGCTACGACGAGGGGCTGAATACCGAGCAGTACCTGCTTGATCGCTTTGATGAGATCGGCCTGCGCGACACCCGCTTTGAGCCGGTTCCGGTCAATTACTGGCGGCCGTCAACCACATGCTTGGCTATTGGAGAACTGGCGGCTGATATTCCGTGTCGCGCCGTACCGTACACCGGTTGGACAGGTGAGCCCGGCGAGCGCGCTGCGGGCGTCTTTGTTGGCAGTGGTTCGGCGGCCGAATACGACACAGCTGACGTTACCGGCAAACTTGTTGTTGCCGACATGCAGTTCGGCGATTTTAACGCGACTCATCTCAAGGCCGGTTCGCACTTCATTCACGATCCCGGCAACACAATCCCCAACGGCACGCTGCACTGCGCTAACTGGCTCATCCCGAACTTCAGCGCCTACTACGAGGCGTGGAAACGCGGTGCCGCCGGCTTCATCGGCCTGCTCGGCGAGATGCCGATCGACGGCTGCGAGCTTTATGTGCCGTATGACGGTTTTCTAAAAAAAATACCGGCCGCGTGGATTGGCCGTGAGCATGCCGATGCCGTACGCACTGTCGCCGCCAACGGCGAGCCGCTTCACTACACCAATACCGGCGAGGGGCGAACGGTGGACTCGCACAATGTTGTAGGCATCCTGCCAGGGCGCAGCGACGAATACATCCTCATCACCTGCCACCACGATGCCCCGTACGCTTCAGCCGTTGAGGACGCCTCCGGGCTGTCGGCTCTGCTCGCCTTGGCCGGGGCGTTCGCCCGATTGAGAGAACCGCTCGAGCGCGGCTTGGTTTTTCTGGCGTCGAGCGGCCATTTCCACGGCGGCATTGGTTGCCGGGAATTTGTCGCGAAGCATCGCGGCGGTTTGCTTGATAAAATTGTGGCGGCCATCGGTGTTGAGCACATTGCCGAGGAAGTGAAGGGCGGTGATGACGGTAAGTATGTCAAGACCGGCCGAGCAGAAACCCGGGCGTTGTTTGTAGACAAGACGCCAGAGTTCCTCCGGATTTTGGAGGAGGAGGTGCAGCGTGTTAACCTCAGCCGCACTCTTGGTGTCGATGCCTACCTGTTCGGCCCCGAGCCGCCGTGCGACAGCGCGCCGTTTTTCACCGCCGGCATTCCGTCCGTCTGCCACATCAGCGGGCCGCTTTATCTGTTCGACCCGCACGACACTATCGACAAGGTGCGGCAGGAGGATTTGCCCAAGGTCGCCGAGTTGTTTTACCGTGTCATCCGCCGGATCGACACCATCCCGGCAGTCGACTTGGCCAAGGGCACAACCCGGCAGCGTACCGACCCGCCACCGGCCCCGCCGCCTTGGTTCCTGCCACCCGAGACCTTTCTTGGTGAATAAACCAGGCAGTCCATCCGTATTTTTGGAGTTCTGAAAATGACCATCCTAAAAACAGTATCGTCACTATTGCTGGCCGGAGTGATGTTTGCGGGGATCAGCTTCGGTGCGGATTCGGGTTCGTCTGGAGTTGTTCGGGTGCGGTTGAAGGGGGGAGAGTTGCATATTGAGGCGAAGCTGCCTGACGGGCACGACTGTGGGCTTCTGCAATTAAGGCCGAATGAGAAAGCGTCCGAGGGAAGGCGTGTTAATCCAGAGTGGCATCGTGTCAACGGTCTCGCGCTCGCCAAGCTAAACCGTTTCGATGGAAAGGTGGACAACGCTTTTGCCTGTTATCAACTTGTCGATGGGACAAGTGGCACGCCGTTTGGCCAAGCGCGTTGGGTTGGAAATGTCGAGTCGACGGCCAAGCGTACTTTGTCGTTCCCGAACTCCAATGGCATCAAGGTATTGCAATGCATCG
>DASCOW010000469.1:0-3087 GCA_036012205.1 Verrucomicrobiota bacterium | reverse complement strand
CGGCGAGGCTGTTGGGGTTGGAAAATAACAGATGCGATCCCGGTTTGCCGGTACGTTCACCGTTGATGCTGATGAGGCTGGCCATGCACGCACGCGGCTCGATGAGCGCCTCGCGATGCGTGGGATGCTTCGCCCACGTACGGCCCATATCGCGCGTCACCATTACCACGCGGCGGTTCTCGCGATTGTATCGGCAGTTGAGCATTAGCACGCCCGGCTCTAGCTCTACCACTTGCGCCTCGGTGGTATCATCAAACGCGCCCGTGCCCACGTGCCATGTTTTGCCGTGATCTCTGGAAAACAAAATCGAACTGCGCGGCAAGCGTTTGTTTGCCGGCGTGTCCTGAAACTGCGCGGCAAACACCAGCGTGCCGTCCGTCATCGTGATACCTTTGCCCGGCCCTTGCAGCAGGAAACACCATTCGGGGCGTTTCACTTGCGCGGTGATGTTGATTGGCCTGGACCATGTAAGGCCATCATCGTCTGAACGCACGAGCATGAGTTGCCCCGTCTCCTCCGGCTTGAGCCCCGGGCCGGAGCCAACCCACGAGCGGTTGCCATGACTCCAAGTCGCCGCCACCCAAATTGTGCCGGTGTTACGATCCACCAAAACCGCGGGATCGCCGATACCGTCGTAGCGCCACCTTGCGTCGCGGCCCATGTCCATGATTGCGCGTGAGCGTTCCCACGTGCGGCCGCCGTCGGTGCTGCGCGACATCCCCACATCGATGTCACCCGGCAAATCGCCTCCACTGCGATTGCGCAAATCGTATACACCAATCAATGTGCCCTTCAGTGTAGTGGCCAAGCCGGGAATTCGACACGTGTGCACTCCTCCCTGCCCGCCCTGCCGCACCGCCACACCCAACCGGTGCGCGGCACCGGCTGCGGATTGTGGCTTGTGAGTGTAGCCATCGGAAAATTTCAGAAAAGTGCACGAGGTTTTGACAATGCGATCAATATCGGCACGCTCGCTGAGCTTCACCGACAACCAAAAATAGTTCGCACCCGAGCGCAACGTTTGTTTGCCATTAAAAACAAGCGATCCCTTTTTGACGACCGAAGATTCCCCGAATGGCTTGGCGTCGCCAAAGTTGGCTGAACTGCCCGAAGCCAACCACTGCACCGCAGCCAAATGTTTTTCCGCGATGCTGCCGCTCAACATTGCGGCTGCTTCAGTCAAGGCGATGGACTTGAGCGTGCCGGTCGTTTCCACGCGGATGCGAAGCAAAGGATTGGTTTCCAGCCCTATCAGCACCGGCACTTGCACGTCATCGACGATGACGCTCGCAATTTTCTGCGGCACGGCGGGAATGAGCGCTACGTCATCGATGAGAATCCCCGAGCGATCCGGACTCGTGCATGTGAAACGCAACCGCGCCGGATTAGTTTTCAACGGAATTTCCACATGCGACTTGAAACTCCTGCCAACGACCACTGCCCGGTCACCATTGAAAATCTCCACCCATTTGCCATCCGAAAAATGCTCCACGCGAAAGTGAAACGGCTTACGGCTCGTCCAGCGCTCAGCTTGAAACGCCAGGAAAGCCAGTGGGACGGTGAAGGCCGGCACCGTCAATTCAACCCTCCGCTTGTTGCCGCCGAAAATGTGCAGGCTTTGTTTGCCGGTGTAATGGTACTTTCCTGTGACCTCCGCGTGCCCCGCCGCCGCACGCCAAGTGCCGATCGGCGAGTTCAGTTCACGGAGGGCACCCGGCATGGCCAACTCGAAACCGGTGATCAGCGGTTTCGCTGCAGCCTCAACGCCCGGATACCACGACATCGCAGCGAGCCAAGCGAGGCTCTGGCACCGCAATGTTGTGTGTGAGAAAATCATTTCGCTGACAATCAATGGCCAGTCACGCCCGGCAAGCTTGGTTGCAAACCACCCCAAACCAAAGCACCAAACATCCCCATCCCGCGCGCTTGGCCAAGCGCGCGGCTATTATTTGTCCCGGTCGAATGAATAGTCCGCCCCGACCATGACCTTATTGACTAGCGTCATCGCACTATGAAGATCGCCGAAGAGAATTGGCCAACGCGGCTTCTCGAGACCATGCCAACGCATGTTGAGATACCCTTTAGGCACAGTCCCCCCTTTCAAATCCTGAAGTCCCTCCCCAAGCCAACCGGCCCGGTAGGCGCCCCAGCCGGTAAAGGCCACCATGCGGCTTGGGTAGCGCATCTCGGAGGCCTTGATCCCGGTCGCGTTGTCCTTGCGAACGAGCGTGTTGAACCCCGGATGAACGTTAGCCCCGTATGAGGATCCCATTGTGTCGTATTCCGACATTTGTCTGCTTTTAGGAGCATCGCGGAACGGCCATCCGACCTTGTCGCTGGGGCACTTGGCCACCCAAACTTCATTGGTTACACCCTTTTTGTCATAATAGTTTCCGAGGTAGGGATTCAGGTATCGGTCTTGCGGCTTGATGTTGACGTAACCCATATATTTGCCAGCCTTGCCGACCCAGACCGTCTGGCTGGTCTGTCCTCGCTTGGAGAATTTTGGAGGGAAGGTGTTGTCGTTGTCGTCCATGTACAACTGCATAGCCAAACCAACTTGGCGGTAGTTGCTGATGCACTTGACATCGATCGCCTTCTGCTTGGACTTGGCCAAGGCGGGAAGCAGCATCGCAGCAAGGATCGCAATGATCGCGATCACGACCAGTAGCTCTATCAGTGTGAAGCCACCTCCAGTTCCACTCTGTTTGGAGCCTGCTCTCCTGTCATCGTGGTGTTTCTTACTACCGAAGTACATGACCTTATATTCATGCTAACACTTCTTTATTTTATTGCTTCTCAGTCCGGAAAAACTCACTGCCCTTCATGTCGCCTACCTGGATGACCAGCGGGCTGACACCATCGACATTTCCCCAGGGACCGTTTATACTGGAAGCAGACTGCAAAGTACCCTCGAAAGTTACCGTGATGCTGCCATCGGCGTTGCCGGCAACGGCAACGGTGGGATCCTGTGTCGGGGGTGCGGCAACCAACAATCCAGGCGAATACGCACCGGTGGTGTCGTAACTGATGTATCCTAAGTCCACGGTCGTCATCACTATGCCACTGCAGCAGTCGCCGACGATG
>DASCOW010000468.1:0-1522 GCA_036012205.1 Verrucomicrobiota bacterium | reverse complement strand
CCGGCAACGCGCCGAGCATTTGGTGATCCTTCTTTCGCACGTAGATCGAAAACAGACTCGATTTCTTGTCCATGCTCGAGATGACCTGCTCGTACCCCTTGATCACCGTCGTGTACAACGGGAAATCCGGCTTGACGGTAGGCGGCTTGACGGTGGGCGGTTTGGCCGGGGTCTGTGCGAATGCGCTGGCCGCCAAAAGGCCAAGCGCGACGACGATAAGAATGCTGTGTTTTTTCATGATAAAAAGACGATTCAGGCCGGAGCGAGGTAACATCGCGCCCTGCGGCGAACAACGGGAAATGTGCCTCACGCTTGGCCAATTTCAAGTAAGAACCAGCCTGTTTTTCAATCGAACCGACCTCGGCCCTCGACCGCTTGGTCAAGTGCGGGTAGCCTCTTGAGCGGGCGGGTAACATGGCTGCAAAGAAAAGCACGGGTAAATTTGACTCAATCGAGGCGGTGCTGCGCGACATCGCGCGCGGCAAAATGGTCGTCGTCGTCGATGATGCCGATCGGGAAAACGAGGGCGACCTGATCATGGCCGCCGAGAAAATCACGGCGAAGGCCGTCAACTTCATGGCCAAGTTCGGCCGCGGCCTCATCTGCGTGCCTACCTCGCCGGAGCGCCTGCAGCAGCTTGGCATTGAGCGCATGGTGCTCAACAACCGCGAGGGCCACCGCACCGATTTTCAGATCAGCGTCGATGCCGCGCAAGGCATCACCACCGGCATCAGCGCCGCAGACCGCGCACGGACCATCAAGATATTGGCCAGCCCCACTTCGCTTGCCGACGACCTTGTGCAACCCGGCCACGTTTTCCCGCTTCGTGCCAAAACCGGTGGCGTGCTGCAGCGCGCCGGCCATACCGAGGCCGCAGTGGATCTCGCCCACCTCGCTGACTGCCGACCGATCGGAACCATCTGCGAAATCATGAATGACGACGGCACAATGGCCCGTCTGCCAGCACTGCGCCGCTTCGCGAAAAAGCACAAGCTCAAGCTCTGCTCCATCGAGCAGCTAATTGAGTTTCGGCGCAAACGAGAAAAGCTTGTCGCTTGCGAGGAGGTCATCAAAATGCCGACCGATTTTGGAGAGTTCGACCTGCACCTGTACCGTTCCACTCTCGACGGCCAGCACCATCTCGCCCTCGTCAAAGGCAGCATGAGCGTCCGACGCCGCACGCTCGTTCGCGTGCACAGCGAATGCCTCACCGGCGACGTATTCGGCTCACGCCGCTGCGATTGCGGCCCGCAGCTTCAGCAGGCCATGAAGCAGGTGTCCGACGCCGGCCACGGCGTAATCCTCTACATGCGCCAGGAAGGCCGAGGCATCGGCTTGGCTCCGAAAATAAAGGCTTACAAGCTCCAGCAAGACGGCTACGACACCGTCGAGGCCAATGAGAAACTTGGCTTCCCGATGGACCTGCGCGAGTACGGCATCGGCGCGCAAATCCTCGCCGATCTCGGCATCAATAAAATCCGCCTGCTCACCAACAACCCGAAAAAAATCGTCGGCTTGGAGG
>DASCOW010000467.1:0-1597 GCA_036012205.1 Verrucomicrobiota bacterium | reverse complement strand
CAACCTCAGCTTCATACCGGTCGATCTGCGATACGGGCCGGACGGTGCGATGTACGTCTGCGACTGGTACAACCCGGTCAAGGGCCACGCGCAATACTCGCTGCGTGACAAGCGGCGAGACCGAGTGAGCGGCCGGATTTTCCGCATTATGCCCAAGGGTGCGAAGCCGCAAAAAATGCCGCAGATCGCCGGCGCACCGCTTGGCCAACTGCTCGACATCCTCAAGCGCCGCGAATATCGCTACCGCTACTGGGCCAAACGCGAACTGCGCGAACGCAACCCGGCCAGGGTCGGGGACGCACTCGACTCATGGGTGGCCGCACTCGACCCGGCCAACCCGCGCCATCGGCACCACCAGATCGAAGCGGTCTGGCTCTACCGCGGGATTGGTGCCACAAACACCCAACTGCTCGGCGAGTTGCTTGAGTGCGACGACCCCCGCGCACGCGCCGCAGCGACGCATCAGTTGCGCTACTGGCACGATAATTTTGAAAACGGCCCGGCACTGCTCCGCCAACGCGCCAACGACCCAAGCGGCCTCGTGCGCATGGAAGCTGCCATCGCCGCGAGCTACATCGGCACACCCGCCGCACTCGACGCATTGCTCGACACAATTAACCATCCGAACATCGGCCACCTGAGCTACGCCATCCGCACTGCGCTTGGCTCGCGCACCATCGAGCCGTTGTGGAAGGGCAATGTAGACGTCGTCGCTGCGCACCCGGAACTGGCCAAGTTCATGGCAGCCTTCGATCTCCGGCAAAAAATGTCGCCCAACAAACGTTACTCCGCCAAGGACGCGGAGTTTGACACTCAAAAAAACCTGAGAGTCGTGAAGATTTCGGCGGTGAAGGAGCGCATGCTCTACGACGTCACACGGTTCGAGGTACAGGCTGGGCAACCGGTCCGAATCGACTTTACCAACCCGGACGCCACGGCGCACAACATCGTGATCGTCTCCCCTGGCGCCGAGGAGGAAATCGGCCTCGCCGCCAACGAAATGGCCAAGGATCCCAAGGAAGCCCAACGCGGCCAGTACGTTCCCAAGTCAAAAAAGGTGCTGCACGCCACCCGCATGGTTGCACCACTCTCCGTCGAAGCTCTCCGTTTCACCGCACCCGAAAAACGTGGCGATTACCCCTACATCTGCACCTTCCCTGGCCACTGGATTATCATGAAGGGCGTGATGGTGGTGAAGTAGTTCAAAAAAAACGCCCTTTAACCAAGACCTTGGCCAACAGCGTTTTGTAAAGGAAAGGATTTTGTCTAATCGACTACTTCGCTTCGGGCGAAGGGGCGGCGAGGAGTTTCTCAACCTTGCCCACAAGATCAGCACGGGCGTTTAGATCGGCTAGGTTGCCTTGCTTATCCACCAACCACATTGCCGGGATGCTCCGTATACCATGTTTTTTGGATATGATGTTATTCCATCCCTTCCCATCGAAGTATTGAGACCAGGGCATTTCCTCTTTTTTGACAAACCGACGCAGGGCACTCTCCTTGCTATCGAGCGAAATGCCAACGATCTCGAAGCCTTTCGGGTGAAGCTTTTCATAGGCTTTCTTGACATTAGGAATTTCACGGACACAGGGTCCGC
>DASCOW010000466.1:0-18640 GCA_036012205.1 Verrucomicrobiota bacterium | reverse complement strand
GGTTTTGATGTAACAAATGGGGACGATGCTCATGCTGCTTACGTTTCTTTGGTTAGCAATAATTTTACAGATAATCAAAATTTATATGTATACTTAGGAGAAATAGGAAGCGCAGAACTGGCCGGTAACGGCAAATATGAAATTGGATGGGATTCAACAATACCAATTATATCCCTTGCGGACTCTGATGAATACACTCCCGTGTATCTCGGTGGTTGGGCAATGGAGGCCGGGTCAAATTTATATGTGAGTTTCGCTGATTATCAGCCAGTTGGGAGCGCCGAATATATTCCTTTAATCTTAATTTCCAGCATAGACGAGTTTGGATATGGAACAATAGATACAATATTGGAAGATACGGTTCAAACAGGAGAGTTGCTGAATAACAGCCTTGGAAGTGCTCTCTCATCAACAAAATCCACTTTAAAGCTAGAGAAAGGCGGAAAACTTTGGCCGGTATTTTATGCCGAAGAAATAATAGACGATGATTATGTGTCATCGTACGTATCATTTGACGACATAGTGATCGAAATACCTGAAAATGGAACTGAAGGATTAGAAGTGAGCTTTTTGCCAGTTGAGGCTGGATACTATGATGTTGAAGTTCTGACAGTAGATAACTTTAATAATTCCAGTGAGATTTTAACCTTTTTTGTAAGGGTGCCGGGTGAATAAAGGAGGAACTGATCGAGTTATCCAAACTGGGCCAAAGCTTTAGTTAGTCTGGACGGGTTGATTATTTGCTCAATGTCGTAGAGTAAGTCAATGCTGGGACGCAGGGTTGTTGTTCAGCGGCAACAGTTAAAACGCCTTGAAAACCGGCACTTGGACTGCGACGGTCTGCCGCTGTCTTTGACGCTAGAAAGCCGGTGGCCTTCGGCTGCCCTTCCCAGTTCTTCTTCCGCTTGTCTGGGCCTGCGGTTCCTATGGCCTCGCCCAGCGTCTGCTTCTTCAGGAGCTGCTTGCCCCTGCCTGTGACGGTAAAGTCATCAACCGCCGAGAGCAGAGTAAATCCCTCGGCGCGGGATCGCATGAAGGCGTTCATCATGTCCACCTGATCGCCGTTTGAGAGGTTGAGCCACCAGTTTTGACAGGTGGTATCCTCCTCCTCGGTCTTGAGCCATCGTTCGGGCTGCCGCTCGGGGGCAAAGAACATCCGCTTGCGCTTGCCGTTGATCTTTCCGTCGACGAGCCAAACCAGCTCGCCCCGTTGCTTAATTTGCTTAACCTTCATCGTTCGTAATCGTTCCCTTCAATATACGGTGGGTTTTTAAACCGGCAACCCGTAAAAAAACGATGTGCTCCAGCTTCCGAATACAGTCAAGCTAGAGTGGCAGCTGCTGCCACTTTTAGGCTGTTAAACTGGCAAATATGGGGTAAATCTCGGTTAGTATGGGAAAGAAGAGAAGTTCACTTTAGGCCCAGTTTCATTGGGTATAGTTGGGTTTTCTCGAAAAAACAAAAAAACCTTTATCACTCCTTGGTGATGACTTCGTCAATGTTGAGGATGAGGCTGGTGATGCCGGTGAGCGCAGCGACCCGGGCACCGTCGAGCGCCGGATCCGGCCTGACTTCGCCAACGGAGAGTAGTTCCTTCACGGCCTTCGGTTGATCTGCGTAATGTTTCTGCAGCTTGGCAAAGCGCTTGGCCAAGAGGTTGATTTCAGCACGCTTGGCCGGGCGCCCGGTGGCCATCGTCAGCGCTTGGCCAATGTGCTCGGCATCGCTCCCCGGTTGCCGCAGCAGTTGTTCGGCGAAGCAGCGGGCGGCCTCGACGTAGGTCGTGTCGTTGAGCAGGTTGAGCGCCTGCATCGGGGTGTTTGTGCGATTGGGGCGCACGGAGCAGACGCGGCGCGCTGGGTTATCGAAGAACATCGCCGGCTTCATCGAGCGGCGCCAGAAGGTGTAGAGGCTCCGCCGGTACAGCGACTCGCCTGTGTCGCGTTTGTAAATGATCCGCCCAAAACTGAAGTCGGCCCAGACGTTTGGGGGTTGGTACGGCTTGACTGGGGGGCCGCCTATTCTCTCCACCAGCAGGTTGGCCAGCGAAAGTGCCTGGTCGCGGATGGCCTGTGCGCTCATGCGGATGCGCGGTCCCCGAGCGATGAGGCGGTTTTGTGGATCGCGTTCGAGTTGTGCCGGCGTCATGGCGGAGGATTGCCGGTAGGCGGTGCTGGTGACGATGAGCCGATGCAGATGCTTGACGTTCCAGCCGGACTGCACAAACTCGGTCGCTAGCCAGTCAAGCAACCGGGGGTGTGTTGGTGGTTCGCCCTGCACGCCGAAGTCCTCGGTGGTTCGGACCAAGCCCGCTCCAAAGAAATGCTGCCAGTAACGGTTCACCGTCACGCGGGCTGTGAGGGGATGGTCGGGGCGTACGAGCCAGCGGGCGAGGTCGAGTCGGTTGGCTGGTTCACGTTTGGCTAAGCCGGGGAGGCTGGTCGGAGTGCCGGGCCGGATCGTCTTGCTTTTGTCCGGGCGGTCGTACACGCCGCGAACGAGAAGAAAGGTGTCGCGGGGTTTGTCTGCGTCGCGCATGACCATGGTGCTGGCGAGCGAGTCGTTGAGCTTTTTAATCGCAGCACTGGTACTTTCTGCATCGCGCTTTGCTACGATGAAGTCCGGCATGAGCGAGCGGTGATGCTGGAGGAGCGATTCGTGCTGCCCTGCTAGGCGTTTGGCCAATGGTGTGCGAAGAATCCGGAGGATCTCCGACGGTGGGTTGTCGCGCAGGTCGATCGATGGATCGGGCGAGGTGGTGACGGAGACACGGAAGCGGCCAAGCAGGTGTTTTTGCGAGCTATGTTGGTGCCGTAGTCGCAGCGTGAACAGCGTGCCTTCGCCGGCCGGCCAAGTTTTTTTCAAACGAAAAACCGCCTTGCGTGGCAGGTTGTAGTCGAAGTCCTTTTTCCAAATGCCCCAGCCGGTCTTGAGGTGGTCGTCGATCGCACTGTCCACCGGCAGGCCGTCTTGATTGAACTCTGCCTCGGCGTTGGCGAACGGCAGCGGCTTGAGTTCGGCCGGCAATCCATTGGGGTTGACTCGAACGAAAAACCGAATCGACGTCTGCGCGTCGGGCACCTCCTCGAGAGCACCGGTGTCTGGCCCGACGATGGCTCGGAATCGCGTATAGCCCTCCGGCAGCAGGAAGATAACGCGCGACGTGGCGTGTGTGCCAAAGCCCCACTTGAGAGGCTGGGCGTCAATGCGAAGCGGCTGACCCTTTGTGTTTCGGTTTTTGCGAACAACCTTGTAGTCGGTCGTTGCGGTGTGCCAGTCGAGTTCGGTCAACTTTAGTGTGCCGCTGGGGCCGGTGAGCACCGGCTCACCCCAGTTCGCCCAGTCGGAGGAGATGCCGTTGCCGGCGTCGGCAACATCGAGTACGAGAAGCCGCTGGTTGGTGATGTCTATGTCGAGTGGCTTGGAGCCATCGGTCATCACGCCGCTGTCGAAGCGTTGCTCGAGTGAACCGAGGTCGGGTTCGTCGCTGCCGGGCTGCAGCGAAAAGTCGGTTAGCACGAAGTTGCCGTCGCGGCCGGGGCCGCCGCCCTTAAGGCTTGGGTCGGTGAGTGTCTCCAGCCGTAAGGCGGTGATGTCGGCGAGGTCGGTGCTGAATGTAAGCGTGTAGTCGTCGTTGTCGGGGAGATTGCCGGTGGCCAGCACCGAGTTGTCGTCCTTTATCGTCAGCTTAGCGCCGTTGGCCGACTTGGCCGAGGCCGGCTTGAGCACCCGCCAGCCGTCGAGTCGACCGGTCTGCTTGAGCTCGGTTTGAAACGCAGCCTCCCACGTTTTACGTTTGGTTTCGAACTTTGCCAGCGGTTGGCTGAGCACAGCCTGATGAGCGGCCAGCGTTGTCTCGAGTTCCTTGAGCCTAACCGATTGTTCGGGCGTGGGTACCTTGATGGTCGGTTCCATGTTGCCGCCACCGCGCTCCGGCATGGCGTTGAAAAAAGCGTATAATTGGTAAAACTCATTCTGCGAAACAGGATCGTATTTGTGGTCGTGGCATCGTGCGCAGATGAGGGTGAGACCCAGCCAGGTGGTGCCGGTTGTCACGACGCGATCGACGACGTACTCAACCTGCGTCTCGGCGGCGATCGCGCCCCCTTCGCCATTGAGCATGTGGTTGCGGTTGAATCCGGTGGCGATGAGTTGGTCGAGCGAGGGCGATGGTAGAAGGTCTCCGGCAAGTTGTTCGATGGTGAACCGGTCAAACGGCATGTTGCTGTTGAGCGCGGCGACGACCCAGTCGCGCCAGTGCCACTGGTTGCGGGTGCTATCGGACTGGAAGCCGTTCGTGTCGGCGTAGCGGGCGGCATCGAGCCATGCCTGCGCCATGTGTTCTCCATAACGCGGCGATGCGAGCAGTCGATTCACCAGGCGCTCGTAGGCGCGTGGTGACTCGTCGGCGAGGAACGCTTCGACATCGATGAGGGTTGGGGGCAGTCCGGTGAGGTCGAGGGTGACGCGGCGGATCAGGGTGCGCTTGGCTGCAACTGGCGAGTGGGTGAGTTGCCCACTGCGGAGCTTGGCCAGGATGAAGTGATCGATCGCTTTGGCCGGCCGCCCTTGGCCAAGCGCTTGGCGGCGGGGCAGTGGAGGGCGCTTGGGTGGGATGAAGGCCCAGTGATTTTGCCACTTGGCACCCTGCTCGATCCAGCGTCGGATCAATTCCTTCTCGCTGCCATTGAGCGCATGCCCGGAGTCGGGCGGCGGCATGAGGTCGTCCGGATCGCCGGTGGTGATGCGCTGGTACGCCTCGCTTTGGTTTGGCTCGCCAGCGACGAAAGGGCGCTTGCCGTTCGCGTCGCGGAATGCGCCGGCCTTGGTATCGAGTCGCCGCTTGGCTTTGCGCTGTTTGGCATCCGGCCCGTGGCATTGGAAACAGTTGTTGGAGAGGATCGGGCGGATGTCGCGGTTGAACTCGACCGAACTGCCGGTGTACGGTAGCAGGCTAGCGAGCAGGGTGGCCACCGCCAGCGCGCGCCGGGTCGGTTGGCTGAGCCTCTTTATCACGGATTGGCGCTTGGGGTGTTGGTGGCGATCGGCTTGAGCGGTGCGGCTGGCAGGTCGTTAATTTTCAACTCAAGCATCCCGCGTGACGGTTGATACTCGGCCGCAGGCAGATCGTCGATCCAAGTGCCGCTCTCGAGGTTCTCGCGTCGGGTTGCCTGGGCCTCGACCATCGCCCAGACAATGGAGGCGATCAGGATCAGTACGAGTAACGGCAGCCACACGCTCCAGTTGACGCGCGTCAGAAAAAGAGTGATTTGATCAACGAATCCTTTTTTGCCCGGGGAGAGTGAGGGATCGCTGGAGAGGGCCTCTGTGCCGCCGAGTTCGTGGTTGAGCTGGACGACTATCGGGGCCGAGTCGATCTTGAGAATCCGGCAGTAGGTGCGAACAAATCCGCGTACGAAGACTGGGGCGTCGAACTTGTCAAAATCCCCCTCCTCAAGGGCCAACACGTGGTCGGCGCGGATTTTGAGTTCGCCACCTATGTCCTCAAGCGACTTGCCCTGCTCTTCGCGGGCGGTCTTCAACTGGTCTCCAACGGATGGCATCCTACCCGTTTTCTAGCGGGAAACGCCTCTTCGCACAATCCCGAAGAGGCAGTTTTTATGTTGGCGGACGAGTGGTCCGGCAGACTTGCAACCGGGGGCGGGATTCGACAGATTGAGTCCGTTCATTTGACTATGCGAGTAAACAATTCCGTCCAATTTCCAAGATTACTGGCGATATCACTGGTGATATTCGGTGGTCACACCCTGACTGCCGAGTTGGTAGATGCCACTTGGAAGGCGGGTGTCGCCAAAGCCAAAATCACCCCGGAGCAGCCGCTTTGGCTCAGCGGCTACGCCTCGCGTGACCGGCCGTCGGAAGGCACGCGGGTGGATCTCTGGGTCAAGGCTTTGGCGCTGCAGGATGCCGGAGGACGAAAGGCGCTCCTGATCACGCTGGATCTGGTCGGCATCGATCGCGGCATTTCGGCGGCGATTTGCTCCAGACTGATGCAGCGGCACGGGCTGGAGCGGAGCCAGATTCTGCTGAGTACTTCCCACACTCACACCGGGCCGGTCGTCGGTGAGAATCTTCGCGCCATGTATTTTTTTCCACCGGGCATGTGGCAGCGGGTGGAGGCGTACTCGAAACAGTTGCAGGAAAAAATCGAGACTGTTGCCGCAGCTGCCTTCGGTCGGTTGAAGCCGGCGCGTCTGGCGTGGGGGAGTGGCATGGCGGGCATCGGCGTGAACCGACGCAATAACCCCGAGGCCGACGTGCCAAAGCTTCGTGCCGCGGGCAAGCTGAAAGGCCCGGTCGACCACGACGTACCGGTGCTGAGTGTGCACGACGGTGAAGGCCGGTTGGTGGCGGTGACTTTTGGCTACGCCTGCCATGCCACGGTGTTGAGCGACTACAAATGGTCAGGAGATTATCCCGGCTACGCGCAGGTGTTTTTCGAGCAGGCGCATCCGGGAGCGGTCGGGCTCTTCTGGGCTGGGTGTGGGGCGGATGTCAACCCGCTGCCCCGGCGCGAGGTGGAACTGGCCGAGAAGTACGGGCGTCGACTCGCCGCCGCAGTCGAAGTTACGCTGGAGGGAAACATGAAACCGCTCGTCGCCCGGCTGGATTCCGTTTACCGGGAGATCGATTTGCCGTTCGAAAAAATCCCCACTCGAGCCGAGATCGAGGTCAAGCTCAAGTCGGAGAACCGCTACGAGCAGGGTCGGGCCCGTGTGCAGTTGCGTCGGCTGAAAAAAGACGGACGCCTTGCCCCGACCTACCCGTATCCCGTGGCGACTTGGCATCTGGGCGATGAGCTTATGTTTGTCTCGCTGGGCGGCGAGGTCGTCGTGGACTACGCACTCCGGCTCAAGCGCGAGATTGGCCAAGCAACTTGGGTGGCCGGCTACAGCCATGATGTGATGGCTTATATCCCGTCGTTGCGTGTCTGGAACGAGGGAGGTTACGAGGGCGGCGGCGCCATGCTTTATTATGGGCTGCCATCGCGCTGGGCTTCGACTGTCGAGAAGCGGGTAATCACTGAGGCACTGCGCCAGGCCGCAACGCTTCGACGGCCGGCACAACAGAAATAATGGCCGCTTGGCCAAGCGGACAACCGGGCGGAATTGCTTTTAACGCGCTTGGCTGGCTTGTTATAGTTTTCCGCCCGTTGAACTAATTATGACACCCGACCAGAGTGCCGTTACCGGATTGATACTTGTGATGTTCGCGCTGTTTGCGTGGAACAAGTGGCGGTACGACGTCGTGGCCGTTATTTCGCTGGTGACGCTGGTGGCGCTGGACGTGCTTCTCGGAGGGGAAACATCCAAACTGGTCACCGAGCCCAAGCGTGTGCTGGAGGGGTTTGGCCACCCGGCAGTGGTGACCGTGGCGGCGGTGCTGATCATCAGCCGGGCGCTGCGCAACTCCGGCGTGGTGGATCAAATTTCGCGCCGCGTGATGCCGTTCACGAAAAACCAGTTTTCGCACATTTTGAGCCTTTCGTTGGTGGTCATGGTGTTGTCCGCCTTCATGAACAACGTGGGCGCGCTTGCGCTCATGCTGCCCGTTGCGCTGAAGACGGCGGTCGACCGCCAGCGCTCGCCCACCATCCTGCTGTTACCCATGGCATTTGCCAGCATCCTGGGCGGCATGATGACGATGATCGGCACACCGCCGAACATCATCATCGCCAACCTGCGTTCAGAACTGACCGGCGAGCCGGCGTTCGGCTTGTTTGACTTTTCACCAGTCGGCAGCTTGGTGGCGGTTGCCGGCCTTCTGTTCATCGTGCTGGCCGGTTGGCGGTTGATCCCCGGCACGTCACATAAAAAACCGGGCATGGAATCGCTCTTCCAAATCGATGACTATATTACTGAGATCAGCATCCCTGCCGGCTGCAAATGGATTGGCCAAACCGTGGCCGAGGTGGAAGAACTTGTCGGCGAAAAAATAACCCTCTTCGGTTTCATCCGGAAGGACGACAAGGTGCTGCCACCCAATCCGGACGGCATCATTCAGGAAGGCTGCCGATATGTGATCAAGTCCGATCCGGTGGAATTGCAGGCGATGATCGAGGAAAACGGCCTGCATTTGTCGAAGGAAATGTGGCACCGCATCGACAGTCTGAAGGGGGAGAACACCGGCTTTACCGAGGCTATCGTGACTGCCGGTTCGCCGTTGCTGGGCCGTACGCGGACATATCTTCGGCGTCACAGCGGCAACACGATGACGCTCATGGCCGTGGCACGCCAAAACAAACCCATCCGCAAACAGCTCAAGGAGGTGGTCTTTCGCGTCGGCGACGTCCTGTTGCTGCACGGCAAAAACCCGGACATGGATGACACCATAGCCGCCCTCAGCCTGCTGCCTCTCGCCGAGCGGGAACTCAACGTGGGCACGTTCTCCCGGATTGGTTTGTCGATCGCGATCTTCGCGGGAGCCATTGGCCTGAGCATGACCGGCTTCCCGATGACCATTGCGTTTTTGGGTGCCGTGCTGGCCTACATCCTTTGTGGCATTCTGCCGCTGCGGGATATTTACCGAGAGGTGGAATGGCCGATCATCGTCCTGCTTGGTGCGATGATCCCGGTCAGCCAGGCGTTCCAATCGACGGACTGCACCGGGCTGATCGCCGAGTCGATCAAGAGCGTGACCGGCGCGTGGCCGCCGTGGTCGATGATAAGCCTCGTTATGATCGTGACCATGTGTCTCTCCGACATCATCAACAACGCGGCCACGGCGTTCATCATGGCGCCGATCGCCGCCGGCATCGCCGGCACCCTTGGCCTGCAGCCCGATCCGTTTTTGATGGCGGTGGCCGTTGGGGCGTCGTGCGCGTTCCTGACACCCATCGGGCACCAGTGCAACGCCATGATTCTGGCACCGGGTGGCTATCGGTTTGGTGACTATTGGCGGGTTGGCTTGCCGCTGGAGATCGTCATCGTCCTCCTTGGCACGCCGGTGATCCTCCACTTCTGGCCGCTGAGTTGAGAGCAAATCAGGTGCTTGGCCAAGCGCGGGCTCACTGGCCGCCGATGGCGTAGAGGACCTCCCGCCGTCCGCTGTCCTTGAATGCGACGCGAAGGTAAATCCGGTTGCCGCTGACGACCGGCGAAGCGTACACCTCGTCGCCGAGTTGGCAGGTGGCGATTGGCTTGTACTCGTCCGGGTTGGCCTCGAAAACGAACGTTTTGCCGTCGAGATTCGTTCCGTAAATCCGGTTGCCCACCATCACTGGCGAGGTGAAGAACTTGCCGCCGAGTCGCTCCTTCCACTGCTGCCTGCCTGTTTTGGCGTTCCAGCAGACGGCGAATCCGGCATCCATCGTCACGTAAAGAAACCCGTCGCGGAATAGCATCGACGGCACGTAAACACGGGAGGAGTTTTGCCAAGCGATTTTGCCGGAGCCATCGGCCACGATGGCCGCCGTGTGATTCTTCGGCCAGCCGCCGCTGATGAAAACGTGTGTGCCGTCGGTGACCAGTGTCGAGACGCACTCCTCGGTCGAGCCGGGAGTCTCCCACAGTTTTTTGCCGGTGAGCGGGTCAAGGCTTGTGACGAGTTTGCAGCCGCAAAAGACCATCTGCATCTGGCCAGCCGCCTCGACGACCACCGGTGTGGTGTAGTTCGCGATCTTCGGGCGATCCTGCCGCCAGATTTCGCGCCCTGTTTTTTTGTCCAGCCCCACGATCGAGCCACCGATTTTCGTGTCCGCCTTCACGACGACGATGTCGCGGTGCACCATCGGCGAACTGCCGTAGCCCTGGTGTATCTTGTATTTGCCGATCGGTTTCTGCCAAAGAACCTTGCCGTCGAGGTTCAGTGCTGAGGCAAACGCTTGGTTGCCGGTCACGAAGTTCACGTACAACCGCTCGCCATCGTGCACAACCACCGTGCTCGCGTGCGAGGCGTTCTTGTTCAACCCGATCGGGAACTGCCCATCGTGCACCTTGGTTTGCCAGATGACTTTGCCGTTGTTCTTGTCGATGCAGAGCACGGCCTGGAACATCTCCTCTTCATCCGCCGTGGCGAGATAAATGCGCCCGCCCACCACCGTCGGCGTGCCGTGGCCCTTGCCAGGGATCGACGTTTTCCAAACGACATTTTTCGTCTCACTCCACTCTGTCGGCAATCCGTCGACGAGCGGCGCTTGGCCGTCCGAGGTGAGGCCGCGCCAGTTCGGCCAATCTGCGGGTGCAAACTTGGTTTCAGCGGCCAAGCCGTTGGCCAAGCCGGTTAACAACGAAACGAAAGTGAGTTTGTTCATGGTTGACTTTGATTGCAGGGCCGGGAGCGTTGCCAAAACACCATCTGGTGGCAAGGCAGAACTTGGCCAATCTTCGGCCTCATGAGGGATCGCCCGGTCTGGCAGCTTGACAACTCGTCCGGTCATGCGAACCCTCCGCACGTCATGAAAGTGGTTGTTAACTTTAGCCTGCTGATGCTCGCGGGATTGCTCCTCGCTGGCTGCTCCTCTGACCGGGAACTCCGCAAACTCGAATCCGCCTATCAGGCACTGCTCAAGGAATATTCAGTTGCACTCAATAACGGTGAGATAACCAAGGCGGAGCACGATAAAAAGGTCACCCAGCTCAACGCTCGCTACGGTCATCGGCGCGCCATGATGGAGCGGAAAATCTACGGCAATGGCATCAAGTCGACCGCTCGCCGACCCCCGGTCGGGCGGGGTGGCCGCCGCTACTGAACCAAGCGGAATCCAGTCGCGCCGCCAGACAGCGAGCTTCCCAGTCGAACTGTATTGGATAAAAGCCATGAAACGCACTTTCATTTTAATCTTGTTTGCGGCGGTCGCGTTGGCCAGACCGTTAGCCGAGCGGCCGAACTTCATCCTTTGCATGGCCGACGACCAAGGTTGGGGCGACACCGGCTACAACGGCCATCCCGTGCTCAAGACGCCTGTGATGGATGAGATGGCGCGGACCGGCTTGCGGTTCGACCGCTTCTACTCGGCGGCGGCCGTCTGCTCGCCGACTCGCGGCAGCGTGATGACCGGTCGCCACCCGAACCGTTTCGGCTGCTTCACGTGGGGCTATACCCTGCGACCGCGGGAGATCACCGTCGCTGAGGCGCTCAAGAAAGCCGGCTACACGACAGCGCATTTCGGCAAATGGCACATCGGCTCGATGCGCGCCGACGGCGCGGCCAGCCCCGGCAACAGCGGATTCGACGACTGGTTTTCGAGTCCGAACTTTTACGAGAATAGTCCGCTCTTCAGCCACAACGGACGCGTGATTGAGACCGACGGCGAAAGCTCGCACGTTACGACCGTCCTGGCGCTGGACTGGATTGCCAAGGCAGCCAGGCGCGATCAGCCTTTCCTTGCGGTGATCTGGTTCGGCAACCCGCACAGCCCGCACGTGGCCGTGGACAAATACAAAAAAATGTACGCCGATCAGTCGGACGGCGCGGCGCATTTTTACGGCGAAGTCACGGCGATGGACGCCGCGCTGGGCGAACTGCGAAAAGGTATCCGCAATCTCGGCGTCGCCGACAACACGGTGCTCTGGTACTGTAGCGACAACGGCGCGATCCCCAAAGGCTCCACCGGCGGTTTGCGCGCGCGCAAGGGCAGCCTGTACGAGGGCGGCATCCGCGTTCCGGCGATCATCGAGTGGCCGGCGCAGATCAAGTCCAACCGCATCACGAACATGAACGCCAACACGTCGGACATTTACCCAACGCTGCTCGAACTAGCCGGCGCAGCACTACCTAAAAACCAGCCGGTGCTCGACGGCACGAGCCTCGTGTCATTGCTTAACGGCGAGGCCAAGCGCCGCGAAAAACCAATGGGATTTTGGACGTACCAAGCCAAGGGGCATGGCCGCAAAAGCCGGGCCATGCTCGAGGCGCTGCGGCAGGAGCAGCTCGTCGGCAGCCAAAAACCAGCCGAGCCGGAGGGGCAAATCGAACGGCAGTACCCGGCCGACTCGCTGCCCGGTCACGCCGCGTGGATCGACGGTGACTATAAGCTGCACCGTGTGCCGATGAAGAAAAACAAGGGTGAGGTTGCTTACGAACTTTACCACTTGGGCCACGATCCCAAGGAGCAGCAAAACCTGCTCGGCGACGGCAAAGAATTGGCCAAGCGCGCCGCCCGGATGAAAGCCGACTTGGCTGTCTGGCAGAAGTCGGTGGTGAACAGCCTCAACGGCGGCGACTACCGCTGAGTGTCACCCAAGCACTTGGCCAAGCTGTGAGTCGCAACAAGTCATTGCCGCCGTCCGAGTCGCTGATTCACCTAATCACTTCGGCCACCGAGCCGCTCGATTTGGCCGAACTGTTCCCGGCGGAGCAACCGCTCGAGCTGGAGCTGGGCTGCGGCGATGGATCGTTCACGCTGCAGTACGCGTTGGCCCATCCCGACCGGAACATCGTCGCGCTGGAGCGACTGCTCGGCCGCATCACCAAGCTCGATCGCAAGGGGCATCGCGCTGGCTTGAAGAATCTCCGCCTGCTCCGGGCCGAAGCGGCGTACATGCTTGAGTACCTGCTGCTACCGCAGTCACTCGACGTCATTCACGTTTACTTTCCCGATCCGTGGCCGAAGAAGCGCCACCATAAAAACCGGCTCATCAGCGAGCCGTTTCCGCCCTTGGCCAAGCGCCTGCTCAAAACCAATGGCATCGTTTATCTGCGAACGGACAACGTCGAATATTTTGAGCAGATGTTCGAAGTGTTCGACGGTGCAGCGGGATTCAAGGGCGTGGAAACGCCCGGGCCTCTCAAGGCGATGGCGACCGATTTCGAGCAGGAATTCAACGCGCAAGGCATTCCGACCAACCACGCTGCCTACCGAAAAACCGGCGGGTGAGTTGAACGCAGATCGTCTGAATTGTGAAAAAACTCAACTGCCCGCCGCTTACTTTTTCCCTGCCTGAAACTCAAGGCGTATGATGGAGCCGGGCTTGAAGGTGGCGCTGCCGAAGCTTGGGCTTTGCGCCTCGATGCCGTCGGCAAACCAGCGGTTTAGCACGAAGGTGAGTCGGCTACCGTCGCTGAAGTGGGCGCGCACGCGGTGCTCGAGAGGCACGTCGGCTGCGGTCTTGCTCGTTGCCGGTTCGATCTGTTTTACGCGCTCGAGCGGCACGGGGAAGGCGCCTTCTGCCGTGGTGACGTTGAGTTTGTCGCCCTCGACGCCGTCGACACGGCCCTGCATGCGGTCGTTGTTGATCAGCTTGACGAGATCGTCTCTTGAGCCGATGGGGTGGGTCGGTGAATCCTTGAATCGGCCGTCCCATTCCTCGACGCGCAGGTTGCTGATGCGCACGGCGCCCCGCCCCTGATGCACGATGCGCACGCCGGTGCCCTCGCCGGTGAAGCCCTTGGTGTCGTACCATTTGCGAACCAGCTTGCCATCGATTGCCACCGCGATGAGTCGCTGGCGTTTGTTGGCGAAAAACTCGAGGCGTGCCTTGGTTTTTTTTCGAAAGCTCGGGACGGTTGCTTGGCCAAGGTAGGTGAGTGGCGTGTGTTTTTTGACTGGGAGCAGGTTCACGGAGTAGCTATTGACCTGCACGCTGTAGAAGCCGCCGAAGTCCGGCTCGTTCTCCTTGGTGGACAGGCTGATCGGCTGCAGCGTGTCTGTGTACAGCGCGAAAGCCAGGTGCATCGCGCCGCTCCACTCGAGGTCGAACGAGAGGTGCGAGCTGTCCGGCAGGTTCAGGTCGCGGGCGATGGAGGCGGCTTCCTTCGCGTGGAAGCCGCCGTTGTGGTAGCGCCAGTTGCCGGACTCGCCGATGGTCTCGTTGTTGATTTTGCCGTGCGTCCAGCCGGCGTCGCTTTCCGGCCCCTGAAAAACGGTCTTCAGCCCCTTGGGCAGCGGGGCGATTTTACGGACGGCGCTGCGCAGTAACTGCATTCGGTTGGCATGCCAGGTGTCGAACAGGAAATGCTGTCCGGTTACCCCGGCGAGGTTGCCGCGGAAATGGTCGCCGTTGACGAGCTGCACTTCGCAGAGGCTGTCGGCGGGGAGCCGGCCAACGGCTGTGTCGTCAAGCGTGATCTCGGTGAGCTGGGAGGTGTTGAAGCGCAGCGGGGCTGCGGCGTCGGAGTGTTGCCAGGTCACGCCGTCGGCTAAGTCGTAAGCGGCAAGTGTGCCATGGAGCCAGTCGCCGTTTTTGAAATGGATGGTGGACTTGCTCTCGCCTGCCGAGCCGGCTTGGCCAAGGGCGGTTGTCGCGACAAAAAGGAAAACCGTGAATGCGCGCCAAGGGATGCGAATGATGCACTTGGCCAAGCGGGAGCGCGCTTGGCCGAGTGGGAGCTGTTTCGTTGCGTCAATCATCCCATGGCCAGAGTTGGTCGGCGCCGCCTGCATTTGTGTCGCTGGTTTTTTGTGAGGTGCCGAGGTTGAATTGCAGCCGCCGGATGTACTGCGAATCGAATATCACTGGGCCGAAGTTTCGGCTGCGGCCGGTGAGGGTGGTGCCCTCCCATTGCTTGAGGTCGAACGACACGGCCGCGCCGCCGGCGAAGTGCGCGCGCACTTCCCACGGGCGCTTGGCCTCCGGTCTGGGCTCCGGCTTGGTGAGCGCCACGCGGGTGATGCGCTCGAGCGGAATGGTGAGGTCAGCGCCGAGAGAATTGATCACGACTGTACGGTCGTCCATCGATTTAAGTTTGCCGGGCACCTCGTCGCGGTTCTTGAGGAAAACCATATCCTCGGAGCCGTCGTTCACGGCGAGCTGGACCGGGTCGGAATGGCCGTCCCATGCCGACACGCGAAGGTTGCTCACGCGCACGATAGGGCCGTTGAGCTGCGAGAAAAATGCCATGCCCGAGCCGGTGGCGGCGAAGCCGTTTGTGTCGCGCCATTTTCGGATGAGCTTGCGGTCGATGTAGAGCTCCATCTCGGCCTTGTCCCGGTTGATGCGAATCTCGACCTGCACGCGGTTCTTCGTCTGCATTTCGGGGATCTGCCCCTGGCCGAGGTTACGCACCCCGGCGCCACTCTGCACCCGCTGCAGGCTCACGTAGCCGCGGCTGATGTAGAACATGTACGAGTTGCTTCGGTAGTCGAACCGGTCGAGTGCCGAGGTGTACACCGGCACGATCAGGCTGAACGTGCCATTCCACTGCAGGTCGAACTCGATGCGCGACGAGCCATTGAGCCCGAAGTCTCGGCCTAACACGCCAACGCCCTCGGAGATGAATACGCCGTCGCGGTACTTCCATGCCTTGGGGTCTCGGCCCAGTTTCCAGCCGGCGATGGTCGTCGGCCCCTCGTACAGGATGCGGAAGCCGGGGGAGAGAAACGCCAACGACTGGAGCCCGGCGCGCGGCGCGGACAATTGCTCGTTGAACCAAGTGGAAAACTGAACGCGTTGTTCGTCGAGTGCGATCAAGTTGCCGAGCACTTCGTCGCCGTTGTGGAAACGGATGTGCACAGTCGGCTCGGCATGGCGCTTCACAGGACGTGCGCCCTCAAAGCGAATCCACGCGAGGTTGTCTGGCCGGAAATCAACCGGATTGGCCAGGTCCGCACGCGACCAGCGCACTCCGTCGCCGAGGCGGACCTGCTTCAGTTCGCCGTGGAGCATCGAGCCGTCGAGAAAGCGCACGAGGTCGTCTCGGCCGGCCGCTTGGCCAATCGTCTGGCCAAGGCAGAGTGCGACCGCTGCCAGGCCAAGCGGCCGGCGGAGCCAGTGCGTTGGCTGGGCTGATTTACCGCTCATAAATCGGCAAGAAACGGTAGTTTAACGCGAGCGAAAGCAGCGAGGCGGAGGTGGCGAACGTAGTGCCAAACTGGCCGCTCCAACTGCCGTCCTCGTTTTGGTTTTGCTTGAGCTTGGCGATGTTGGTGCGGTTCCACTTAGCCCATTCGACCGGCGATGCGTGGAAAAACGCCTGCGCGCCGTAGTACAAATAGTAGTTCCGGTAGCTCGATGTTTCCGGCGCTTTGCGGAGGTAGCCGAAAGATTTCCGAAAGGTCGCGCTGTCCTTTTCCTTGGCCAGAGCAAATACCAGTGTGCCGATGGCCGAGCGGGCGGCATTGGGGCCGCGGTTGGATGTGTAGCCGAAACCGCCCTCGGGCGTCTGGCACGACTTGAAATATTTAAGCCCGGTTTGGATGGCCGCCTCCGGCACGGCCAAGCCGGCGTTGCGGGCGGCGAATAGGGACACCATTTGCGCGCCGCTCACGGTGGTGTCGGCATCGGTGCTTTCGGGCGAGTAACGCCAGCCGCCGCGCGGGTTTTTTTTCTGTGCGTTGAGGATCAGGCCGATGGCCTTCTCAAGCGCTGGGCCAAGCCGGTCGTCCTCCACCGCGCCGTACGCCTCGGCCAGGGCAAGCGTGGCGAAGCCGTGGTTGTACATCGTGGTGCCGATGTAGCCGGTGGCCTTGTTTTGTCGATTGACGATGAAGTTGATGCCGCGCTTGATCGGGCCGCTGTACGGGCCGTGGCTGGGGTCGTCCCCGTGCGCGAGCATCGCCACCACCGCTAGCCCGACCACTGCCGGCGATGTGCCATACGGCTTGTCCTTGAAATTTCCGGCGGTGAGCTGTGACTGCACGAGGAACTGCAGACCTCTCGAGTACATGCGCTCGATCTCCTTGGGCAACAGGTCGCTCGACTCCTCAAACAGTTTTTGCGCCCGGGCCTGGACAGCCACGGAAAAGCACACTGCGATCAGCAGCCAGAGCCGCGTTCGCCTCATCGCTCCCCGTCCCCCTCCATTGCCTCCACCGCTTTGAAATAATCCTGCAACACCTCGCGGAATTCCTCCGGCAGCTTGGCCGCTGCGCCGCTGCCCCGGCTGATGGCGCGTTCGCCCTCCTCGCGGCCGACGGCGTCGCCGATCAGCGCCGAGGCGGATTGGCTGGTCGTGCCGCCGGCTTGGCTGCCGCCGGCGCTTTGGCTCTGCTTCATGCCTTGGCCCATTTGTTGTTTCATGGCCATCATCGCCATCATGAACGCCATTTCCTGCTGGGCCTGCGATTGGCCCTGCTGGCCGCTGTCGCGCTTGACCTCCTCGTTGATGAGGTTGATGACGTCGGACATGGCTCGGATGGTCCCGGTTTGCGCCTCGATCGTCGCGACGTCGGTCTGCGGCTTGTCGAGCAGGTTGTCGGTGATCTCCATCGAGTCAAACGTCTCCTGCAACGGATCGAGCATCGCCGGCTCGACGGTCTCGAACTGCATCCGGTTCAACTCGAGCATCGAGTCGGCATGCATTTGCACCACCCGCTCGACGCCTTTTGTGTAAATGTCTGCCTCGCTTTTTTGCTGCTCGAGCAGGGCAGTCTGCTGTCGGTGCTGAATCTCGCTTTCGCGCAGGCGCAGCATGGAGAAAAGCAGTTTCATCAGCTCGTTCACCTTTTTCTCGCCGCCTTGGCCGCCGCCTTGGCCGCCGCCGTCGGAATCCTTTTTGGGCGGCTCGAGTTTCTTGGCCCATGCCTCAAAGTTGCCGGACCAGTTGCCGAGGTTGCGGATGGCCAGCATGGAGATGTTGGAGGAAATCTGCTGCTCGATCTCCTCGAGCGACTCGCTGGTTTTTGCGGTTTCCATCTCGCGGCTCACTTCGCCGTACTGGCCCTTGCCGGTACGTTCGTAAAAGCGGCTGATCTCGCCCTCCAGCTCGACCGCCTTGGCCTGCGTTCGACCCTGCGACTTGGTGAAACGGCCGTTGGCTCGGGTGTGGCGCTCCGGCAAATCGTCCGGCGACAGACCGATGGTTTCCTGAATGATTTCTTTGATTTTTTTTCGGAGCGCCAGCTCTTCCTTGCTGATTTTGCGCAGCCGCTGAGCGAGCGTGAGCGCCTGCAGGTTGTCGAGGTCCTTGTTCACCTTGTCCTGCAAATCGGCCAGTTCGTCGAGCGCCTCCTCCTCCTTCTCAAGTGCGTCGGCCAGATTCTCTTTTTTCTCCTGCGGCTCGCCGCTCTGTTGCGCTTGGGCAAGCTTGGACTGAGCCTGCTTCATTTGTTGGTCGGCCAGCTCGTTCATTTTTTGCATATTCTGCGCCCAGTCGCGCAGCGTCTGCTCGTCGAACGCCGGATTGCGCATGGCCTCCATCAGCGCCTTGGCGCCTTCCTTGGCTAGTTTTTTCAACTCCTCGGCGTTGTCCCGCTGCTCGTTGGCGGTTTGCTCGATTTTCTCGTTCGTCTTGCGCTTGGCCAGGGTGTCGTCGTCTGACTTGGACAACTCGCGCGTGTCCTCGGCGATGTCCTCCTCGGCGCGGGAAACCTCCTCGAGGTTCTCCAGGATGTCCTCCAGTTTTTGGCGAACTATCTCGGCGTGATCCTCGGTGCCGAGGATGTGCAGCCGGTACGGCATCGTGCGGCTAGGTTTGCGGCCGGGCAGGTGGTCGGTCGCCCAGATGGCCAACTCGACGGTGGTGTCCTTGCCAATGCCGAGCACCGCCGGGCTGAAGTGGAAGTCGGTCTCAAACTCGGTCTCCTGCGTGCCCCTGGCTCGGGTAGTGAGTGCGGCGGGGATTTGCGGCGGCGGCTCCTCCGTTTGGTCAAGTGTGCGCCACTCGATGCCGGCTTCCTTCACGCCGAAGTCGTCGCGCACGGTAGCGTTTAGCTCGAGCACCTCGGTCTCAAGGATGGCCAGCTCGCGGCCCAGCGTGCCGAGGTCGGGTCGCGGCGCTAGGTCGTCGGTCGCCTCGACGT
>DASCOW010000465.1:0-7809 GCA_036012205.1 Verrucomicrobiota bacterium | reverse complement strand
TATGAATGTAACGGTTTTAGTGAACTTCCACTTCGAACAGCGGCAACCAAATCTCACTCCTCCGGCCAATAACGCTCTGTGACAACCCTAGCCTCAGTGAAAAACTGCACCACCTCTTTGCCCTGCGCCTTTATGTCGGTATAAATGGATGCCTTCATGCCACCGAACGGAAGTGAAGCCACCGGTGCCGGTATCCCCACGTTGACCCCAATCATGCCGACCCGTGTCCGGAGTTTGAACTCACGGGCATGGTGGCCATTCTGGGTATAGATGGAAGCTCCGTTGCCGTATTGGTGGTCGTTGATAATCTGGATCGCCTCGTCAAGCGTTGCAACCTGAATAATCACCACTACCGGCCCGAAAATTTCGGTTTGATGGATTTTCATGCCCGGCTTGACGCCTATGAAAACAGTCGGGCCGATGAAGTGTCCTCCTTGGCAACCCTTCACCTCCAAACCACGGCCGTCCAACGCCAAGGTCGCACCTTCATCTACACCGGTTTGAATCATGCCGGTGATAAACCGCTTGGCCTTGGCCGAAATTACTGGCCCCATCAACATCGACTCACCCGCAACGGCAGGATCGAGCGGAGACGCAACCAGCACTTTTTGCGAGGCTTCCAAAAAAGCGTCGGTCACATTGCGGCAAACCTCATCGCCCACACAAACAATCGCCGAGGAAGCCATGCACCGCTGTCCTGCGCAACCATAGCAGGAGGAGATCATATTTTGGATGACAGAATCCATCTTCGCGTCCGGCATCACGACCAGGTGGTTCTTCGCACTCCCCAAAGCCTGAAATCGCTTATTGGTCTCAGCTGAGCGTACCGCCACTGTTCGGCAAACTTGGGATGTGCCAACAAACGAGATGCCCTGAACATCTGGATGCTCCAAGAGTCGTTCCGCTGCCACCCG
Organism: Verrucomicrobiota bacterium; assembly: GCA_036012205.1. Taxonomy (GTDB): domain Bacteria; phylum Verrucomicrobiota; class Verrucomicrobiia; order Limisphaerales; family UBA1096; genus UBA1096. Next base: position 6,895 of record DASCOW010000465.1, on the reverse strand, counting down.
ATCCCCATTGACAAGGTTAAACACCCCAGGCGGAAAACCGCACTCGTCAATCATCTCCGCCACACGCTGCATGCTGCATGGCGCCTGCTCCGAGGGCTTGACCACATATGTGTTGCCCGTGGCAAGGGCGTAAGGGATAAACCAAAAAGGCACCATAAGCGGGAAGTTGAACGGCGCGATCATCCCGAACACTCCCAACGGCAGACGCAGCACCTCGCCATCGATGCCTGCGGCACCAGCGATTAGTTTGTCACCCCTGCAGAAGAACTGGCATTCCGCAGGCCACCTCAGCATTTTCCAATGCTCGTTTGACCTCTGCTTGAGAATCTGGTAGGGACTTGCCGTTCTCCTCAGATATCAAACGAGCCAGTTCGTTGCTGTTGTGACGAAGTCGCTCAACCAGTTTGAAGAGCAACTCGCTGCGCCGTGAAACCGGCATGGCGCTCCACTGTGGAAATGCCCCCCTGGCCGCTGCGACAGCCTGATCAGTTTGTTCAAACGAGGAGAGGGGCACCCGGGTTATCGCTTGGCCAGTGGCGGGATTCTGCACTTCACAATACTCCTGGGTGTCGGAACTGATCCATGCTCCTCCGATGTAATTCTTCAAGTCTGTGTTACTCATAAATTTCTGCGATCAATTGACACACAGCCAACGCTTCGTCGAGTTGTCTTCACATTGCCGACATGCATGTTTACGTGATCAAAAAACGGCAGGATAGGTGGAACAATGTCAACTGCCTTTGACTGTTTCAATGACTGAACCGATGCGGTGGGTGTTTCTGGAGACATCGCTTGAAATGCTCTCGCACTTGGACCCGGTCTCTCAGCGCAGCGACTTCGTCGCAATCTGAAAATACGCGTTACGAACCGCCTGACCTAAATCGTGGGCGAAACTTATATTTACCGTTTCCCGTGTCAAGTCTAGAAGTCATTGACAGGGAAACGCCATCCATATCCGTGAGGATATTTCCGAGAAGTCCCGACAGAGCCCTAAAAAATGATAGCCTGACTCCGGTTTTGTACCTATTCTTGTGCGCCGACGAAGATGTCTGTGCCGTATCGATTCCATCATCATTTTTTCCTTCTGATCAGTTTGACTTGGGCGACCACCCAAGCGATTGGCCAAGCGACGGTTCGGTTGTTACCCGAGGGCCCCGGTGGCGCCTACTTGCTGTCGGCAGCCAACCTACCTAATACTGGTGTGGCGGTAGTTTGGCAATCCACCGGGTGCTGGGCGGTTTCCGTGTGGTCATCGCCCCGCCGCTTGCCCAAGCGGAAGATTGACCGGGACATCACGCCGGCAACCTGAGTCGATCGCCCCGTCGCTTGAACTTGACTTCTCCCTGCAAATCCTAACCATGTGCCGCCCCAAGGGGGGCGGGTGACCTCTCCCACTAAGAATGCCGGCCGGCTTGCTCTCAAACTACAATTTCACACCGATGCTTGCCAACACGGCGGATGCACCTTACGCCGCCTATCTGCTGCTGGCGGTGATGGCGGTGCTGGCGGTGGGTTTTGCGTGCGGGCCGCTCGTTCTCTCAGCCATACTCGCACCAAAAAAACCGGGGGAAATCAAGGAAGAGCCGTTCGAGTGCGGGCTCGAATCCAAGGGCGATCCGTGGATTCAGTTCAACGTGCAGTATTACCTCTACGCGCTGGCATTTGTGATTTTTGACATCGAGGCAGTGTTCATTTACCCGTGGGCGGTGGCGTTCACCGGACTGTCGTTCGGGGCATTCCTCGCGATGGGTTTGTTTATCCTACTGCTCGCCGAGAGCCTGATCTACTTGTGGCTCAAGGGAGTGCTAACTTGGAAGTGAACCCATGACAGCCGAAAACCCCAACGCCGGGTTCGACACTGCCGGCACCACTCGCGCGGAACTCGAACGAGCGGGGGTCATCGTGTCATCAGTGGACTTCCTCTACAACTGGGCACGTGGCAACTCGGTGTGGCCACTGACGTTCGGATTGGCCTGCTGCGCAATCGAGATGATCGCCTCAGCGACTTCGCGATTTGATATCTCCCGCTTTGGTTCGGAGGTGTTCCGCCCCACCCCGCGTCAGGCGGACCTAATGATTGTCTCCGGCACGGTCACCAAGAAAATGGCGCCACAGGTTGTTCGCATTTACAACCAAATGCCCGAGCCCAAGTGGGTCATCGCGATGGGAGCCTGCGCCATTTCCGGCGGACCATTCAAGCAGGGCTACAACGTACTCAAGGGCATCGATCGCTACATACCTGTCGATGTTTACCTGCCAGGCTGTCCGCCACGGCCGGAGGCGGTGCTGCAGTCGCTCAACTATTTGCAGGAGAAAATCCGTACGCAGGACATCAAGAGCGATCCCGCCTTCACCCGCGGCCGCCGCCAATACCCTGTGCCACGCTTTACCGGCACGGATCTCGAGCCACCGTACAACCCTGAGATATGGTCCCCTCCCACCAACCCTAACGCCAAGCCAATGGAGGAAGCCACCGCATGAGCGGACTTTCCTACGAATCCGTGCTGCAGCAATTTCCCGGCGCAGAATGGGACGAAGCCGCCGACGCAGTTATTGCGCCCCTTGGGCAAGCGCGCGCCGTGGCCGAGTGGCTGCTTGGCCAAGGCGTTGACTACTGCAGCAACGTCACTGGTGTGGATTACCTCGAGCGCGTGGTGAATGAAAAAACAACGAACGACACCGGCGAAACAGAAACCATCACCCGCACCGAGTCGGGCCGAATCGATGTCGTTTATCACCTTTACTCCGTGCGCGACCAAGCCGGGCCGCTGGTACTCAAGCAGCGAACCGGCCGCGACAATGCCGAGGCGGAATCACTCACACCCGTGTGGCGCAGTTGTGACCTGCAGGAGCGCGAGGTGTATGATTTGTTCGGCGTAAATTTCAAGGGGCATCCGAACCAACGCCGTATCATGATGTGGGATGAATTCGAGGGCCACCCGATGCGGCGGGATTACACCGAGCCATTCGACCACGAGTGGGAACCCACGCCGCACAACGAAGTTCTTGAGAAACACCAACAGGGGAAGGTTATCGTTTGAGCGCCGCCACTGCGCCCAACTACGAACTGCTGCAGCAGGACGGTCTCGAGACCAGCCTACTGGAGATCTCGATGGGGCCGCATCACCCAAGCACACACGGCGTGTTTCGAATGGATGTGAAGCTCGATGGCGAAACGGTCGTAGACCTGCAGCCGGTGTTCGGCTACCTGCACCGCAACCACGAAAAACTCGCAGAGAACATGAGCTATCTGGCGAACATGCCGTTCACCGACCGGCTCGATTATTTTAACAGCATGACCAACAACTGGGCCTACGCGCTAGCGGCGGAGCAGTTAGTAGAAATCGAGGTGCCGGAGCGTGCCGAATACCTGCGCGTCATCATGGCCGAGCTGACGAGGCTGGTGAACCACGTGTCGCTGGTCGGGTTTTTTGTGAACGACCTCGGCGCGCTGGGGACGCCGTTGCTGTACGCCTTTCGCGAACGCGAAAAAATCCTCGATCTCTTCGAGCAAGCCAGCGGCGCTCGGATGATGTGCAACTACTTCCGCTTCGGCGGACTGCGCTGCGACGTGCCCGAGGATTGGCTTGATGAATGCCGTCGTGTCGTTGACCGATTCCCCGCATTCCTTGACGAATACGAACAATTGCTCCGCGAAAACGAAATCATCCTCAGCCGCACGCAGGGCGTGGGTAATTTGTCGGGTAAACTGGCCATCAACGCCGGCATCACCGGCCCCATGCTGCGCGCCAGCGGTGTGAACTACGACCTGCGCAAGGTTGACCAATACGGGATTTACGGCCGGTTCAAATTTCGCGTGCCATACACCGATGGCAATGTGGGCGACTGCTACGACCGATTCATGATTCGCATGCTCGAGATGCGGGAAAGCATCGAGATTTTAAAGCAGGCGCTGCGTGATATTCCCGAGGGCGACATCATCGGCAAAGCGCCAAAAGTCTTTAAGCCCAAGCCAGCAGAAGCGTACGGTCGCGTCGAGGGGCCCAAGGGCGAGCTTGGCTTTTACCTAATCGCCGACGGCACACCCAAGCCGTATCGCTACCGTGTGCGGCCGCCGTCGCTCATCAATCTAACCGTGCTGCGCGACATGTGCCTTGGCCAAAAAATCGCCGATGCCGTCGTCATCCTCGGCAGCATCGATATAGTCCTCGGGGAGGTGGATCGGTGACCCTGCTCGGCAGTGGCATTTTCAAGGGCATGGCGGTGACGTTCCGCAACTTCGTCGGCTCCTATTTTCACAGGGAGCGCCTCCCCACGAACGATTATTCGTGGCAACCCGAAGGCAGTCTGCCCCAGCACGCCGGTGATTACCCGAAAGAGGAAGGCGAGCAACTTCGCGACACCACCACCGTCACTAATTACAGCCGCAACTTCCCCATGCTGCTGCACGACAGCGGCGAACCGGCGAAAACCATCCGCTGCGTCGCCTGCCAAATCTGCGAGCGCAGTTGTCCCCCACAATGCATTTACATCGAGAAGAGCACCGAAAAAAAAGAGGATGCCAGCGGCAAGATGCAATTTTATCCCGCCACGTTCGACATCGACGTGTCAGTGTGCATGAGCTGCCAGATTTGCGTGGAGGTCTGCCCGTTCGATGCCATTGTGATGAATAGCCAGTTCGAGTTGAGCACGCCGAACCGCTTCGACGGACTGCTGCTGCATCGTGAGGATTTGCTCAAGAGCAACGACTACTACCACAAGATTCATCCCGAGGAAGCGGCCGCCCGGGACAAACGGATCACCGACGAAAAAACCGCCAAGGAAGCCAAGAAAAAAGCTGCCGCCGAGGCCGCCAAAAAGAAAGCTGAGGCAAAATCCAAAGCTGAAGCCCAAGCCGGTGATGAGAAGAAGGAGGGTGCCGAATGAGCCACCTCGAACTCCTCACAGACATTCTCATCGCCACCGTGCCGCTGATGTTGATTTTCGCGACGCTTTTTGCCTTCACCACGTGGCTCGAGCGCAAGGCACTCGCGCGAATCCAGAACAGGATCGGCCCCAACAAGGTGGGTGTCCCGTGCACGCGCATAAGCCTCTTCGGCCTTGGCCAACCGGCCGCTGACGGCATCAAGATGATTTTCAAGGAAGACATCGTCCCGAGGGGTGCCGACCGCCTGTTTCACCTTCTCGCCCCCATCCTCGCGTTGATTCCTGCGATGCTTGTACTGTGTTTTCTGCCGCTCAAATTTCCGTGGACTGAATCTCTGCTGCCCGTGCAGGCGTTCATGCTCGATGGCGCGGTCATTTTCTTTTTCGCCATCACCGGACTCAACACGCTCGCCGTCTTTATGGCCGGTTGGGCTTCACGCAATAAATATTCGCTGCTCGGAGGCATACGTGCCATCGCCCAAATGGTCAGCTACGAAATCCCGCTCGTTCTTTCCGCCGTCGTCGTGGTGATGATGGTCGGCAGCCTTAACGCCGCGGAAATCGCCAATGCACAAGCGGGCGGGAACTGGTTTGTTTTCTCCCCGTGGGGACTCACAGCTTTTGTCATTTTCTTCATCGCCGCCCTTGCGGAAACCAATCGTTCGCCATTCGATCTCCCTGAGGCTGAAAGCGAACTCGTCGCCGGCTATTTCACCGAGTACAGCGGCTTCAAGTTCGCGCTGTTTTTTCTCGGCGAATACATTGCGATTTTCGCCATCAGCGGTCTGGCCGTGACGCTGTTCCTCGGTGCAGGCAGCGGCCCTGGCTTGACCAACGCGCCGTGGCTGTCGGTTGTGTGGTTCCTCGCAAAAGTATTCGCCCTCATCGCTGTGATGATCTGGCTGCGTGGTACCCTGCCACGTCTGCGAGTCGATCAACTCATGGGCTTCGCCTGGAAATTCCTGCTACCGCTTTCCATCCTGAACATTCTCGTGGCCGGCTTCGCGTGGCACGCACAGCAGCGGGACAACACAATCATCACGGTCATCACATGGCTGGTTTCGCTCGCGGTCTTGTACATGGCCGCCAAGGGACTGAACCAACTGAGCCGCGCCGAGGTGCAACCGCGTCAGTACAAGTACGCTGAATGAACGGGGAAATTACATTTTGGATTCTGTCCGCCATCGCCGTGCTTGGCGCGATGGTCGCGGTGCGTAAACGCAACCTTGTTCACGGCGTGTTTGCATTGCTGGTTTTCTTCGCCGGTTTGTCCGGATTGTTTTTACTGTTGCTCGCAGAGTTCATCGCGGCGGTACAGGTGCTCGTGTACATCGGCGCGGTAGGTATCCTGCTATTGTTCGCCATCATGCTCACAGAGCGGGTAGCCGGCGATGATGGTCGCCGAGTGACCTCACGCGGCTGGTTTTGGGGACTCGTGACAGCCTCTGCGGTTTTTTTCCTCCTGTTGCTGCCGCCCATCCAGCAATGGCCATCGCCGGAATCCGCACAGGCGATTGAGCCTTCGGTGGAGCAGTTGGGCCACAAGTTGATGAACCCGTACGTGGTCACGCTGGAGGTGCTGGCGTTGCTACTCACTGCAGCGCTCATCGGCGCGGTGACGGCGGCGCAGAGCGTGCGCTTGGCCAAGGAGGAGGAACCGCCGGTATGACGCTGCACCATTATCTCATTTTAGCGGCGGTGCTTTTTTGCGTTGGATTGATGGGCGCATTCACACGGCGCAATGCAATTGTCGTGCTGTTTTCCATCGAAATCATGTTGAACGCAGCCAACCTGAACTTCATCGCCTTCTGGCGTTACAGCGAAAACCCCGCGCTGCTGCACGGGCCGCTGTTCACGCTGTTCGCGATCGCCGTGGCTGCCGCTGAAGTGGCCGTTGGCCTGGCGTTGGTGATTGCGGTTTACCGGCATTTCAAAACCGTGGACCTGGAGGTCATGGACACGTTAAGGGAAGAATGAATACCACGACCTTGGCCCTCATACCCCTGCT
>DASCOW010000464.1:0-3031 GCA_036012205.1 Verrucomicrobiota bacterium | reverse complement strand
CGCCTACACTTGGGACAAATATCTGCGCACCGGCGACGACCGTTGGCCCGCCCGCCTGCCGATGACCAAGGCGGTGGCCCGCGCGATGGACACTGTCACCGATTTTTTGGGTAAGCCTGAGGGAGGCGAAGTCGTGGTGGACAAGTTCGTCGCCGCTGGTGGTTCAAAACGGGGCTGGACTACCTGGAGTATCGCTGCAGTAGACAAACGCATCGTTGCCATCGTGCCGATCGTCATAGATATGCTCAACGTCATTCCGTCCTTCAAACATCACTACCGAGCATACGGCTTTTACGCGCCGGCGGTGGGTGATTATGTGGAGATGGGCATCATGGGTTGGCAGGATACACCTGAGTACAAACGCCTGCTTGAGATTGCCGAGCCGTACGAATACCGTGACCGTTACACGATGCCCAAGTACCTGATCAATGCCTCAGGTGACCAGTTTTTCCTGCCAGACTCGTGGAAGTTTTATTACAAGAATCTGCTTGGCCAAAAGCACCTGCGCTACGTGCCCAACGCCGGCCATTCGCTTGACGGCTCGGATGCCGTTTACAGTCTTGCCGCCTATTACAACGCGATTTTGAACAAGACCAAGCTGCCTGAGTACGAGTGGGACGTGCAGGAAGACGGCTCGATCAAGGTGACGACCGGCGTGCGCCCGAAGGAGGTTCTGCTCTGGCAGTGCACCAACACCGAGACGCGCGACTTTCGCATTGGTACAACCGGCAAAACGTGGAAGAGCAGCGAGTTGCGCCCTGTAAGCCGCGGCGTGTACGTCGGAAAGGTTCCCGAGCCGCCCAAGGGATGGACGGCGTTCATGGTGGAGTTGACCTACGCAGAGCCGATCCAGCGCGGATTGTCTACCAAGCGCGGCGGCCGGCTTGGCAAAGCGACTGGCAGGGTGGGCGCGCCGTTCAAGTTCACCACCGGCATTAACGTCCTGCCGGAGACGATGCCGTTCGAGTTCAAACCGATGCCCATCCCGAACCGATGACGGCCAGTCGCTAGAACTGGCTCAGGAAGCGGAGGTCGTTTTCGTAGAACAGGCGGATGTCGCTGATGCCGTAGCGGATCATCGCGATGCGCTCGATGCCGAAACCGAAAGCCCAGCCGCTCCATTCTTCCGGGTCGTACCCGACGTTTTCAAACACGGTCGGGTGCACCATGCCGCAGCCGGCGATCTCGAGCCATTCCTTGCCCATCTTTCGGACGAGTGGGCTGCTGAAGTCGATCTCCAGACTCGGCTCTGTATATGAAAAGTAATGCGGTCTGAACCGCAGTTTGACCTCTTTGCCTAGCAGTTCCTTGAACACAAACTCGACGGTGCCTTTAAGGTCGGCCATCGTCACATTCCGATCCACGTACAGGCCCTCGATCTGGTGAAAAGTCGGATTGTGCGTGGCATCGGCGGTGTCGCGTCGGTAAACGCGGCCTGGCACGATGATGCGAATCGGCGGCGGGGTTTTCTCCATCACGCGAATCTGCACGGACGACGTGTGGGTGCGGAGCAGCGGTCGGTCCGCAGTGTTGAGGAAAAACGTGTCCTGCGTGTCACGGGCCGGGTGGTCGGCAGGAGTGTTGAGGGCGTCGAAACAGTAGCGCTCGTTTTCGATTTCCGGGCCGTCGGCGACGGCGAAGCCGATTTTGCGGAAGCTGCGGACGATGTCCTCGGTGACTTGGGTGAGCGGATGTTGCCGGCCAAGCGGGCGGCGGCGGCCCGGTGCGGTGAAGTCGGTCGGCCGTGATGGTGCGGTGGCGGCGAGTTCGAGTTCCTCGCGCCGGCGGTCGAGCGTCTGGGTGAGTTCGGCCTTAGCCAGATTGGCGGCTTTGCCGGCGGCCGGCCGATCCTCCTTGGCCAAGGAGCCCATCTGCTTGAGTAGGCTGGTGAACTGGCCGTTAGTGCCGAGATACAGCACGCGTACGTCATCGAGCTTGGCCAAAGTGCCAGCAGCATCGATCGCCTGCAAGGCGGTTTCCTTCAGCGGAGTGATTTCGTCCAAGAATGGCATAGCAAAATTCCCCTTTTTGGAAACAAAAGAGGGCGGCCATTAAAGACCGCCCACTGAAAAAGTCAACTTGGCCAAGCGCTCAACCTTTGGTCTCGAGCGCGCCCTTGGCGGTGCTCACCAGTTCGCCGAATGCCGCCGAGTCGGTTGCAGCGAGGTCGGCCAGCACCTTGCGGTTGACGTCGACGTTGGCAGCCTTGAGCCCCTCGATGAAGCGGCTGTAAGTGATGCCGGCGTCGCGGGCGGCGGCGTTGATGCGCTGGTTCCAAAGTGCGCGGAAGGTGCGTTTCTTGTTCTTGCGGTCGCGGTATGCGTACTGGCGACCATGCTCGACAGCGTCCTTGGCGTAACGATAGAGCTTGGATCGGCGCAGGCGGAAGCCTTTGGCGGCTTCGATCATGCGTTTGCGGCGTTTCCGGGAAGCGGCTGCGTTAGTGACTCTCATTGCTGCTTTTCAATAAAACTGGGTTGGTTGGGTTAAATAAAGATTAGTGGCTGAACGGCATATTCTCCATCACCCGGGCGTAATCGGTCTTGTCCACGAGCGCGGAAGTGCCTAGTTTACGGCGGCGCTTCGCGCTTTTACTGGCCAAAAGATGTCGTTTTCCGGGGCGGCTCCTAACTATTTTGCCTGTGGCAGTGATCTTAAACCGCTTGGCTACCGACTTGCGCGTCTTGATTGATTTAGGTTTTTTCTGCATCTAAATGTTGCCCCCTTCCTTGAAAAAAGGGCAGAAAATCTAGCTGCTGCCCAACAGCTACACAAGCCATTTTCTGAACTATTTTGCTTTTTGTGACTGGAATGTCTTCGGCTGTGCGGCTACAGTTTCGCGCTCGTTTTTTTGCCAATATGAATAAAACAACGTTTTTTGCGGTGGTCGCGTTGTCGTTTGGGCTGGTTACAGGCCAGGCGGCAGACAGGGTGATTTTTGAGGATTCCAATTTTTCCAAGGAGGGTTGGAGTGGTTTTGCCGAGGTCCCGGGCACCGGTGGCTGGGAGATCCGAAGCCGCGACTTGGGCG
>DASCOW010000463.1:0-4789 GCA_036012205.1 Verrucomicrobiota bacterium | reverse complement strand
GTGGAGTTCTCGTAAAAACCAGTTTTCCACCTAATGTCTGTAAGAACCGATTGGCCTTCATCGTTCTCTGTCCAGTAGGTCGGGCCGTGGGCCTTTACGAATTTGCCCTTGTTGATGCTGATCGAATTAATCTCACCGTCAGGATCGTACGCCACCACTGTGAAGGTAAACTTGCCCGGCACCGGCACGAAGTCGCCCGCGGTCGGCGAGGTACTGACAATGACCGGCGGCAAATTGCCAGTAGTGAGGGTGATTCGAATTGGCACGGACTCGACTTTGGCTCCGCGATTGTCGATAACCGTGGCACGAATCTCGTATTCGCCCTCGCTCGCACCCTCCCACATGAACGGCGCGGCGGCTGAGTCCGCCTGACCAAGCGACACCCAGTCGGTGCCGTCAAGCAGTTTTCGCTCATACAACACATGCGTGATCGAGCCGTCGGTATCGGCTGCATCAAGCGTGATCTCAATGTCACTCGGAGCACTAAAAAATCGGCCATCTGTCGGCGAGGCAATGACCACAGTCGGCGACTGATTGACACTGAGATAACGGATCGATACCGACTTGTGATCATCCATGACCAGCGTCACCGACTCGGCGGAGCCGCTGGCATCCCCCTCCCACTCCTCGAAACCTAGACCCTCGCCCGGTTTGGCCGTGAGGGTAACAGTGGTACCCGGCGGATAGGTTGCCAAGCTTGGGTTGACCTCGATTCTACCCTTCCCTTCTGCAACAGTGGTCGTCAGCGAGTAGTGCACATTGACCTGGACCGGGTTGCTATTCTCAATGCCAAATGCATTGCGCAGCGTGACGGCATAGCGCCCGGCGTGACTCGGCGAAAGGTTCGCCAACCGCAGTGAACTCTTCGTTGCACCTTCAATCGGCTGGTTGTCCCGAGTCCACTGGATTGTCATCGGAGTGCCAATTGCATTCAACTCAAGCAATAGGTTCTCATAACCCGCCAGATAAGTTCCACCACCGGTGATGGCCCTCACTTTCGGCTTGCTGCTGTAGTCCAGCATACTTTCAGTCGCCCAAGTGAAGTCTTTGCTCAGGAAGACATACTTGATTTGAAACGCCTGCATCGTAGACAGACTCGGCTCGCCTGGGCTCCATTTCTTGCCGTTGTAAGTATGCCAATTAAAATCACCGTTGGCCTGTAACAGGCCCAGCTTGGTTCCCATCGGTGCCGACGCTGGGAATTGCAGGTCATAACCAACCAACCCAGCTACCGGCGATGGATAACCAAAGTAACCCTTCGAGATGCTCATTTCCTCTCCTCGACCAGAGTATGACCCAACAAACAGAGCACGAAACACCTTGGTGTCCACGTTTGTGAACTTAAAGATGCTCCCCTTGCCAAGCTCAGCGGCTCCATTGCTCCATGTGTCCCCCAGTTCGCCCTCAGCCCACTCGCCGGTTTCCGAATCGAGGATGGCCACTTTCGATCCTTTGGCGGCTCCCTGGAACAATGTGGCGACGGTCTTGTTGCCGCTTAGTGCCAGCGGCACGTGATGGAGTGACTGCCCCGGCGGAATGTCGAGATTGATGTAGCCCACGGCATTGAGCGAGTGACCGGCGATACGCCCCGGGGCCAACTCGTCCGCCACCAGAACACGCACAAGCTGTTTTTTGGCCCCAGCATTGTAGGACATCGGAATCCGCACCAGTCCGTTCTTGTTCTGGTAACTGGCCAACTTGTGCCACACGAGTCCATCGGAGGAACCCTGTATCTCGCAGTCGGCACCCGGCTCGGTCGAGAGCAGGAAAGTGAACCGGCCCTTGTCGTCGAAGCCCGCATCGCTGAGATCCGGCAGGATGTAGTCGCGACTGAAGTTTGCGGTAATGGTCTTGTGCGCATCCATCGTGACTGTGATCGCCTCATCGATGCTCGTCGCATCGCCACTCCAGTGCATCCATGAGTAACCGGTTGCCGGTGTGGCGGACAACGTCGCATTGCTGCCAGCAGGGAACACCGACTTCTTTGGGTCAACATCGATGCCGCCACGACCCTCCAGCGCTAGTTGGAGCTTGTAATAGATATCCAGCTTGGCCGGTTCGCTGATCGTTTTACCGAAGCCGTTGCTCACCAGCACCGAGTAGCGACCAGCGTTGACGATCGTCACGGCCGGAAACTGAATCGCCGACGCCGACGCTCCAGCGATCGGCTTGCCGTCGAACAGCCACTGGTAGGTCAGCGGCTCCCCGACGGCCTTGACGATGAAACCAACCTTGCCACCGGACAACACCTGCGCGTCCGACGGCTGTGAGGTGACCTGCGGCAGCGTCGGGTCGTGGCTCCAGTTCAACGCGCTTGGCGCGGTGACGATGAACGCTTGGCCAAGCGCCACCACCGGCTCAGCAGGTGACCATGCACCGTTCGAGACCCTGTACGCGTCATAGATGCCGGTGCCGTTGTTGAGCAGTTTCACCACAAGCCCCTCGGCCAGTGGCAAGCCAAGCCGGCTGCTCAGCAACCCTCCCTTGGCCAAAGTCGACGACACGACCGATTCGCCCGCTGGAATGACCAACATCGTCTTCTCCCACGGCGTGAATCCGGCGAGCAACACGTTGAAAGCGGCGCCCTTGTTGTCGAGCAAGGCGCCCTCGCCCGGGGCGAGTGTCATGCCAGGCTGACTCCATGCGGCGGTAAACGTGTTAGTCTCCCACTTACCAGTAGCCGGATTGAACTTGGCCAGTGTGCTACCGCTAGGAACATCCGGCAGGATGTCGGTGACACGGTTGTCCCCGTTAGCCAACGGATTGGAAATCAATGACTTGCCCGACGGTAGTGCTAGTGTCACATAACCAATTGCACGCGTCACATAGCCGGTATCCTCTTCCCAAGTGCGGATGAACAAATTGTTAATGCCCTCCGGTCGGTTGAAGGGAATGCTCATCTCGCCCGAGACGCTGCTATCGCTGGTGAACTCCTTCCAGTTGAGCAAATCCAGTGAGTAGTCAGAAGTCAATTTTTTACCGGGTCGACCGACCTGTACCCACTCGAGTTGCCCGGCGGTGTTGATCTTCACGCTGCGATACTCCGGCGCCACAACGTCGCGGGTGAACGATCCGGTGATCACCTTGTTGGCATCCATCGCCACCGCCAATGGATTGGCTGATCCACTGGCCGCGCCGCTCCAACCGCTAAAGACGTATTTCTTATTAGGCACGGCATTAAGCACGACCCTGGTTTTGCTCGGGTAAGTCTCAAGCTCCGGCGCGTAGTTGACGTAACCGTAACCTGCGCCAGTGATGTCCAGTGTGTAGTGCACCTCAAGCCTGGCAATGTCACTGAGGATATTGCCGAACGGATTCTTGATGTACACCGAATAGTCACCGGCGTTGGCCTGCTGCACTTCAGTCAACTCAAGCGTCGACGCATTGGCGCCGGCGATGTTCAACCCGTTGAAACGCCACTGATACTCGAGCGGCGTGCCTGTAGCTTCAACACTGAAGGCGACCGACTGACCGGCAATGCGCATCGCCCCAACCGGCTGCACAGCGATCTTCGGCGTGCCCTGCGAGTTGAGGTTGATGTCGCGATCCCAACTTGTCGCCCCGTTGGCCGTCACTCGAAAGCCCTGCGCGGTCGCCAGACTTGGTTCGCCAGGGCTCCATGCGCCACCGGAGAAGGTCGACGTCCTCCAGTCGCCAGTGGCGTTGTCGAGCAGGGCAACCTGCAGCCCGTTTTCTGTCGGAAAACCAAAGTCTGTCACCAAGCCGCCGGCAACCGGCAGCGTGGCGGCGTGGTACGACACGCCGCTTGGCAGCGATGACAAGAGGCTTCCCTGCACAACAGTGCCGGTAAATTGCAGCGTCAGTCCGGCGCCGGTTTTATTGTCAAACATCGCCGCTTGGCCCGGCGAAACAACAAGGCCGGCGTCGCTCCATGCGTCGCCGAATGTGCTCGCCTTCCACGAGTCGAAACCGCTGTCCCACGTTGAGACCGTCAGCTTGATCGGGCCATCGGGCAGAAGCGTAGCCAGAGTATTGTCTCCCTTTGCCAACGGGTTGGATAGCAAAGACATGCCAGTGGGCACATCGAGTAGTTGATAGCCGACGATATTGTCCGAATAGCCCTTGCCGGTGACGAGCACGCGGAAGTACATGCCATTGGCCCCTACCGTCGGAATAACTGGCACATATAGTTTGCCCGTAAGATTGGTCTCTGTACGGTGATCGATCCAGTTCTCGAGGTCAAAACTTAGCTGAATATTGTTCTCCACACCCGGTTCAGCCTCAACGGTAAACTCGAAATTGCCATCGGCCCGGAAGTGCGGATTGGTCAGCGTCGGCATTCTGTAGTCACGTGAAAAATCAGCGGTCACCGTTAGGTGCTTGTCGACGGTCACGATGGTTTGTGCGGCGTCGCCGCTGGCGTCATCGCCCCAGCTCGCGAACGAGTAACCCTCCTCCGCTACGCCGGTGAAGGTTACTTGCGTTCCGGGTGCGTAGTGATCCTGCAACGGATCAAGCACAATGCGTCCGGCGCCGGTGGTATCCCTGTTGATGACGTAATGCACCGCGACGCTCGCAGGCAGGCTGGTGGTGATACCGAAACGGTTGGTGAGCTCGACCGTGTACTGGCCGGCGTTGACTTCGGTGGCCGTCTCGAATGCGAGTGCGTTGCGGATGGCGCCGTCGATCGCCGCGCCGTTTAAGTACCACTGGTAGTATAGCGGATCCCCCTTGCCTCGCACGGACAACCCTAGCCACGAACCGCTGGTAACCACCTGATCCTCCGGCTGCGTCGTCACTTCGGGCAAGACAATCTCGTTGTACACAA
>DASCOW010000462.1:0-3500 GCA_036012205.1 Verrucomicrobiota bacterium | reverse complement strand
GGGATCTCGGTGATCAGGCACTCGGTGGTGAGCAGCAAACCGGCGATGGAGCCGGCGTTTTGCAGCGCGGTGCGAGTGACCTTTTTCGGGTCAACAACACCGGCTTTCACCAGGTCCTCGTACTTCTCAGTCGCAACGTTGAAGCCGGTGTTGCCTTTACTATTCAGAACTCCCTGGACGATCACGGCACCCTCAAGGCCGGCGTTGGCGGCGAGAGCGCGCAGCGGCGACTCGACGGCGTTGCGGATGATGGAGACACCGATCTGCTGGTCGCCCTCGAGTTGCAGTTTGTCGATCGCCGGGCGGGTGCGCAACAGGGCGACACCACCACCGGGGACGATGCCTTCCTCGACTGCGGCGCGTGTGGCGTGCAGGGCGTCCTCGACACGAGCTTTCTTCTCCTTCATCTCGGTCTCGGTGGCGGCACCAACGTTGATGACGGCCACACCGCCGGCCAGCTTGGCCAAGCGCTCCTGCAGTTTCTCACGATCGTAGTCGGAGGTGGTTTCCTCGATCTGGCGGCGGATCTGGTTCACACGAGCCTGAATTTCGGAGGACTTGCCGGAACCTTCGACCATGGTCGTGTTTTCCTTGTCCACCACGATACTCTTGGCGCGGCCAAGGTCGTTCAACTCAACGGACTCGAGTTTGATGCCGAGATCCTCTGTGATACAGCGGCCACCGGTCAGGATGGCGATGTCCTCGAGCATGGCCTTGCGGCGGTCGCCGAATCCGGGCGCCTTGACGGCGGCGATGTTCAGCGTGCCGCGAATGCGGTTCACGACGAGGGTGGCCAGGGCCTCGCCCTCGACGTCCTCGGCGATGATCAGCATCTGCTTGCCAGTCTTGGCGACTTTCTCGAGCAGCGGCACCATGTCCTTGAGGCTGCTGATTTTCTTCTCGAAGATCAGAATGTAGGCGTCCTCGAGGCGGCACTCCATGGAGTCTGTGTCTGTGGCGAAATACGGCGAAAGGTAGCCCTTGTCAAACTGCATGCCCTCGACGACATCGAGCGTGGTCTCAATAGACTTGGCTTCCTCGACGGTGATGGTTCCATCCTTGCCGACCTTGTCCATGGCGTCGGCGATAATCTCGCCGATTTCTTCGTCCCAGTTGGCGGACACGGTGGCGACCTGATTGATCTCCTCCTTGTCCTTGACCTTCTTCGAGGCCTTATCGAGCGCAGCCACGGCGGCCACAACCGCCTTTTGAATGCCGCGCTGGATGGCAATCGGGCTGGCCCCGGCGGTGACGTGCTTCAAGCCGCCGCGGAAGATGGCCTCGGCCAGGACGGTAGCGGTGGTAGTACCGTCACCGGCGGCGTCACTAGTTCTACTCGACACCTCGCGCACCATCTGGGCGCCCATGTTCTCGTACGGATCCTCGAGGTCGATCTCCTTGGCCACGGTGACACCGTCCTTGGTGACTGTGGGGGAGCCGAACTTCTTGTCGAGAACGACGTTGCGGCCCTTGGGGCCGAGGGTTGCGGTCACTGCCTTGGACAGAGTGGAAACACCCTTCAACAAGGCTTGCCGCGCGGACTCATCAAACTTCAGTTGTTTTGCTGACATACTTTATTATTCCTTTCCAAATTTATCCAACAATTGCGAGGATGTCGTCGGAATTCAAAATCTTGAGTTCCTTGCCGTCGACCTTGACCTCGGTGCCGCCATACTTGCTGATCAACACCTTGTCGCCCTTCTTGACCTCAAAGGCAATCTTGTTGCCGTTGTCGTCGGTCTTGCCAGTGCCCAAGGCCAAGACTTTGGCCTCGGTGGGTTTTTCCTTGGCAGAATCCGGGATGATAATACCACCCTCCGATTGCTGCTCCTTGTCTTCGATCGGCTCTACAATGATGCGATCGCCGAGCGGTTTTAGTTTTAGTGCCATGTTATTTTTGTCTAACTTATTTTGCTGTTCCCGCCTTTTTAGCGGAGAAGTTTGTCGCGCTGGAAAGTCGGGGCCACCCGGCCCAGGCCAAGCGCGGCTAAAATTCTAGTTCGTCTTTTCCTCCACGACCTCGGCGTCGATGATCGGTCCTTCGTCCTTGTTGGCCGGTTCATCGTCGTCTGCGGCATCGCCCCCGCCGCCTGACTCCTCGCCGCCGGCCGCTTGGCCAGCCGCCTGCGCTTCCTGTGCAGCCTTGTAAATGTCCCCGGAGGCATCCTGCACGACTTGCTGCAGTGTCTCGGTGGCAGCCTTGATCGCATCAACGTCAGAGCCTTTCAGCGCTTCCTTCAACTCGTTGTTAGCTGACTCAAGCGCGCTCTTCTTGTCGCCGGAAATCTTGTCGGCATTCTCCTTGAGCATCTTGTCCGTCTGATAGGCCAAGTTGTCGGCGTTGTTACGCAGGTCAACTCCCTCGCGGCGTTTTTTGTCATCTTCAGCGTGCGCCTCGGCGTCCTGTTTCATCTTCTCAATGTCTTCCTCCGAGAGGCCGCTGCTGGCGGTGATGGTGATCTTCTGCTCCTTGCCGGTGCCAAGATCCTTGGCGCTGACGTTGAGAATGCCGTTGGCGTCGATGTCAAAAGTCACCTCGATCTGCGGGGTGCCGCGCGGCGCGGGCGGTATCTCCGTCAACTGGAACTTGCCGATGCTCTTGTTGTCGTTAGCGAACTCGCGTTCACCCTGCAGCACGTGGATATCCACGGCAGGCTGACTGTCGGCGGCGGTGGAAAAGATTTCCGATTTCTTGGTCGGAATGGTGGTGTTGCGCTCGATGAGCTTGGTCATCACCGCGCCCATTGTCTCAATGCCAAGCGAGAGCGGCGTGACGTCGAGCAGCAGCACATCCTTGACATCCCCCTTCAACACCCCGCCCTGAATAGCTGCGCCAACCGCGACCACCTCGTCGGGATTTACCCCTTGATTGGGCTTCCTGCCAACGGCTGCCTCGGCGATCTCCACCACCTTAGGCATGCGGGTCATTCCACCGACCAAGACGAGATCCTTGACGTCGTTCGCGCTGACTTCTGCATCCTTCAAACAGGCCTCCACCGGCCCGAGCGTCCGCTCGAACAGTTCGTCGCACAACTGCTCCAGCTTGGCCCGCGACAGTTGCAGGTTGATATGCTTGGGGCCGCTGGCATCCGCCGTGATGAACGGCAAATTCAGGTCGTAACTCGTGGAACTGGATAGGGATATCTTGGCCTTCTCGGCCTCCTCCTTGATGCGTTGCAGGGCGTCGGGCTGGTTCCGAAGATCCATGCCGTTCTCATCCTTGAAACTGTCGAGCACCCAGTCGATAACTGCGTTGTCCCAGTCGTCACCGCCGAGTTGAGTGTCGCCGTTGGTGGCTTTCACCTCAAACACGCCATCGCCGATCTCCAGAACCGAAATGTCAAACGTGCCGCCGCCAAGGTCGTACACGGCGATGTTCTCATCCGACTTTTTGTCGAGTCCGTACGCCAACGATGCAGCGGTCGGCTCGTTGATAATTCGCAGGACGTCCAGACCAGCTATCTTACCGGCGTCCTTCGTGGCTTGACGCTGGGTGTCAT
>DASCOW010000461.1:0-7479 GCA_036012205.1 Verrucomicrobiota bacterium | reverse complement strand
GTCTCGGATGACTGCCCTGTTGAAATCGTTAGCCGCTTTACCTTTCGCCATCTACCTAATCATTCCTGTAGGTTCATCGGGCGGTTGTCTTGTCGGTTGGCTAGTTTGTTGGCAATGGTTTGGAGAGGCCTGCCTCGGTCGCCTAACAACAGTTTAGGGCGTTTCGCTAGGTCAAAGGAGCGGTGTGATCGAAAAGTGTGTCGGCGAATGCGGGATTGGCCGTGAGCGCTTTGTGGGCGATATAACGAATGGTGGAGTGGGGATCGTCCATCGTGCGGATCAGCCATGGCGCGTTGGCCTGCATCGCCTTTAAGCAGCATTTTGAGCATCACGGAGATCACTTTGTTCTCCTCGTCAAGCTTGGGTTGCTTGCGGCTGTACCACTTGGCCAAGTGCTGGTTAGCCCGCTCAAGTGTTTGGTATGAGTAGCACTGGCCGCAGGCTTGAGCTGATATGAGGTGATTGAGTTCCGAGTTGCCGGAGTTGTGAATGGCATACGCGGGTTTGTTGGTGGGATGGTTTGCAATGAGGTGTAGCGTTGTCCGGCTCGATCACCCTCCAGGTCCCAGTCCATGAGGACATTTTAAAAGAGTTTTGACAAGGGCAACACAACTAGAGTGACAACCTGCAGGCGAGTCGCCTGCCTCAGAAAGGGCAATACGGCTGCCAGTAATATTATCGATGGAATGATTAGTTCCAGCTTGGGCGAGTTGATCGTTGATAACGCACCGCTCATAGGAGGTCAGTTTTTTGAGGCTGGAATTGTGAGTCGGTAGTAGCCGTTCGGCGAGGGCAGATGTGTATCTGGAAGTTGGTACGAGATGATGCGTTTGTCTTTCTGGGCTTGAAATTCGTGCACTTTGCCCCACTTGCCGTTGACTGGATTATTTGTGGTCCAAAGGACGTATGATCGTCCCGGTTGAGCCTCGAACGTGGCGCTCAGGCTGTCCGGAGTCACGGTCAAATCAAGCCACAGTACGCTGTCGGCGTCGTTCGGTCTTGTGCCGGCGAGGAGTTCCTCGTAGTTGGTGTGCCCATCGTGGTCGGTGTCGAGTGCGGCGTCAGCTGGATTGTTGGGATTGAGACCGTACTGGTCTTCCCAAAGGTTAGGTAAACCGTCCTCGTCCGAGTCGCCTAGGATGAGGTTTGCGCGGCCTGGCGTGGCGCTGTTGGGGAAGAGGACGATCGTCTTGTCGCCATCGGGGAATCGGCCTTCGGAGGTGCCGCGTGTCTGTTCGCCGAACATCACCGAATCGATCACTTTTGCCTTGGAGTCGGTCAGTACGATTTCTTCCCCCTTGCTGCTGAGTCGGAAACCGAGGTGCGTGGGGCCGTCTTCGGGGTTGTTGTCGGCGATCAGTCGGAGATGGCTTTTCGGGCCGATAAAGGTGAGCGGCGGCATCACGGTTTTGTCCGGTTGAGCCGGATCATCGCTCAACTTCAGCCCGGCGAGTGCGATGGGGGAATCGGATTTGTTAAACAATTCAAGCCAATCACCGCCGTTTTCCGGCCGGGCCATCCACTCGTTGATCGAGAGCAACATGATGCTGCCCAGAGCCGACTTGGCGTTGGTCAAGCCGGGGGTGGGGGTGTTGAGCGCCCACGGGCCAAGTCCGTCGGGTTCGCGGCCGATGGAGAGATCGTCCGCCTGTGGGCCAAAGCCGATGGCATCCTGAATTTTCAACCCCTCAGCGCTTGGCCACCAGAGGGCAATGTTTTGGCCGTCGGCATCGAGTGCAAATCCGGTGTGCAGTCCGGGCGATTCCTTTTGGTCGTCGCACCAGACAACGAGATGGCCCTTGGCTGGCAGGATGGTTTGCGCTGGAAAAAAGAAGGTTGGCTCCTGCGCAACTCCGTCGCCGAGGCCGGCGCCGGCGAGATCGATGTCGCGGTTGGTCGGGTTGTGCAGTTCAATCCAGTCGGGTTTGGTGTCGCCGTGAGTCACCGAACCGCGGTTGGCAGCCATCAACTCATTGAGGATGACGCCATCGGGCAGACTCTCGACGGTGGCGCTCAGGCTGAGGCCGAAAGCGAGATCCCGGTCGTTGGTGGAGTATTGGTGCACCTCGACCGCGAGGATGTTTTCACCTTGCTTCAGATATTCGCCGGGGAGAATGATATGGTCGCTCAGTTCGGCGTCACGCACGGTGCTCAAGGCTCGCGTGGTGTAGCGGATGCTGCCGCGCTCCTTCATGTTCACGCGATGGAGTTGTTTGCCGTTGAGATAAAACACCGCACCGTCATCGACGAGGTAGCGCATTTGCAACTCACCGCCTCCGGTTGGCCGGTCGAAGTTGAAAGTCTTGCGGAAATAAAATGTGGTGGCTCCCATCGTGAGCGTGGTGGCCATTTTGTATTTTTGCCGCGAAGTGGCCTTGCCAAGGTATGACTTGCCGTTTAGCCAGGCAGAGTCGTCGTATTCAGCCTTGCGCCAGATGGTGCCCAGATTTTTTCCCTCCGTGTAGTATTTCCACTCCGTTCCTTCGAGAGTGACGATATTCTCCGACTTGGCGTGGCCGCCGTAGCGGAAGCCGGCCTCGATGTTGGGCAGCGATTTGCGGCCTTTCGAGTCGATGAACGTCGCCCTCCAAAAGTAAGAGCGGCCGAACTCAAGCAGGTCGAACGGCACCGGCATCTCGATCAGGTTTCCCGCTGATTCGGTCTTGAAAACGGGGTAGTTGAATGAACTGTCTACAGCGCGAATTTCCCACAGGGTGCTCGCGTGGTTTGCGTTCTCGTCGCTGCTCTTGAACGCGCCGACTATCATCGTCGCCGGGGCGTAGACGGAGCTGCCGCCGGTCAGTTGTTGGGCGGTCGGTTGGTTGGGAATGTTCACCTTGCCGCATTGCTTATTGACGTTCTCCTGCCGGCCGCGGGCAAACGCGGTGTAGCTGGTCAGGCCCATTCGGCTGAGGTTGTCCGGCGCGAGAAGCGTGTTGTTCAGGTGGTAGAGGTGTTCCTTGTATTCTGTGCGGAACGCCTTGAAAAAAGCGTCCTTGATTGTATGCGTTCCGTGCGTGGTGTTGGCGTTGCCTGCTTCGCCGATGAAGATGGAGCGGCTGATGTAGTCGTTGCGCATGTCGTTGTCGAAATCCCACGGCAACAGCGCCCAGCGCCCGTCGGCCCGGCGCCAAATGTAAAAGTTGTGCACGGTGTCATCCCACGTGCCCATCCAGTTGCGCACGGCGATGTAGCTCATAAGCGACTCCATATCCCAGTTTTCGTTGAACCACTTCTTGAGCCGGGTGCGGTTACTTTTATTTTTGGCCAAGCCATCGATCATTTCCTTCAACTCGGAGTGTCCCTTCCAGTCCTGATTTTTGGAGGAGTAAATCCACTCATAACGCTGCAGCGACGTCCAGCCGTCGTTGGTGCCGAGTTTGCCGCCGTCGCCGCGTCCGTACGGGCCGAGATTCTGCAGAATGCCGCTCGACTTGAAGATGTGCCCGTTGGGCTCGACCTCGGTGCCGGGATTCCGGCGGGCCTGATCTTCGTGGTAATTCTCGAGCAGCCGGTCGTTGTGATCCTCGACGAGCAGTCGCCTGAACTTGCGCTTGTTGATGGCCACATCGACCCACTCGGTGTGCGAGGTAGGCAGGCCCAGTTCGCGGTACAGCGTGTGGCCGGCCACGGTCACGTTGTCCTTGTCCATGAATAGCAGATCGCTCTGTCCGTTGAACTGGTTGTAGCGAGGGAGACGAACCTTCCATGAATTGCGGCCTGAGTTACGGCGGAAAAAGCTTCCGTTCCATCGGGCGTACACGTCGCGCACCTCGCCGTTGTATACCAGGATGCCATGCACGGTGTCGTTCCAGGGACCGCGCGGCTTGATGTTTTTGGCGGGGCGATAGCCACTGCGCGGGTTGGCCGCCGCGTTTTTGGATAGTTGGCTGGTGCCATTTCTTGAAACCATCAGTTCGAAGTATTTTCTGGTGTCAGTGAACTTAGGCATCACGAAATAGGCATGCCACAGGTAGGGATCGCTTTTACGCGGTGAAATCTTTTCTTGGCCCATGCCAAGGTCAGCCAAGATGCGGTAGCGCACCAGCGTCCGGTCCGGTTTCTTGGGAAGTGTATGTGTCCAGGTGCCGTCCTTCAGTTTCATGTCGCGCTTGGCTAGGGTTTCCCCCTCCTTCTCGAGGTTGTCGTAAAAGTACTCGAGTGTGACATCGTCGAGCGTCTCGTTGGTCGAAAACCTGGCCTCTATTGTAACAGTGTCCAGTTTGCCGATCAGGGTGTTTCCCTTGCTGTTGACCGCGCGGATGGAGGTGACGACAGGCGCCGGCATCGATCGCTCGCGTGCAACATGGTTTAGGCGACCTGGCGTGGCGTTTTTTTCGAGCGGCGATGCAACCCAGTTGGCCGGGTCGCCGCCCGACAGTGAGAAGTTGACCCGCTCCAGTGACCTGCCGCGGTACTGGTACTGCATCGGGTCTATGCCGGTCCATTTTGGCCCCGCACCGATCGAGTCCGCGCCGATGGGCCACGGAAACCGGGCAGAGTAACGGACACTGTCCTCGGCGTTGCCTCCGTCGTTTTCCACGCTCACGCGCTCGCCGTTATTGCTTAACACGCCTTCGTAAGGGCCGAGCACCGTCACGCCGGTCAGGCGATACTCCTTGATGGCTGCCAGGCGCTTGGGATCCTTTGCCACGATCAAAAAGTCGCCGCTCTCGACCGTCGTCCCCGCGGGGAAGGCATAATCGATTCCGCCGCTGATCCGCCAGTTGTCCAGCGCAACCGTCTCACGGCTGAAATTATGCAATTCGATGAACTCGTGCACGTCCTCGGAAAGATCAAGCACTGGCTGGCCTTTCCGGTCGAACTCTGGCTCCTCGACCGGGTGGTACATGATCTCGGAGATCACGATGCGCGGCGGAGGCGGCGCGTTGGCGTCCACGTGGTAAAACCAGCCAAGCGGCAGGAATGTTTTTTTGAACGGATTCATGCCGGTGATGTTGGGGTACAGGTCCCACGAGATTTTCACCTCGGCGCCCGGTGCTTGGCCAAGTGCAAACTGATAGTGGCTGTCGCTGATTTTCGTCAGACTTTTTGCCGGCGTGCCGTTGACCAGCAGGTCGTTGGCATCTACCCCGCTGACCGGCATGCTGAACTCCACCTCGACCGTGTCGAGCGACTTCACCGTCAACCCGGCCGGCGGATTGGACCGTTTTACGTAAGGTGGTTTGTTGTCGGCATACGTATACGTCCAGCGACTGCCGCTGGCGGTCTCCCGGAACGTGTTAGGGATCTGCGCCTGATCGGTGATGCCGTGATCCTTCGCCCACGTGAGGCGCACCTTACCCTGGGGAAGATCGGCAAGTTGAAACACCCACGTCCGGCCGCTGCCCTCGACCGATTGCGCCGGCTTGTCGTTGGCCAGCAGGTCGGTGGCATCAACGCCCTCCACCGGCTCACTAAAAGTAACACTAATTTGGCCCAGATCTGAGGCCAGGCCGCGCGGCGGATCAACCGTCTCCACTTTTGGTGGGACACTCTCGACCGACACTGCCGTGAGTCGGGCATCGAACAACACGTCCGGGCTGGTACGCCGCTGGTTGAGCACAATCACTGCAATCGTGTTTTCGCCATCGAGCAAAATCTCGCCCAGATTTTTCAGCGCATAGTTGCGGAAGCGCAGCGGTTCCGATGCCGCTTTGGAGGCGGCCGAGGTGTACTTTGGTTTTTCGGTCTCGACATTGTACCGAGCCACTTCGGTGCCATTGATGTATGCCACAAATCCATCGTCCACCTTGGCCCGGAGCGTCATTGAGGTGACCGTGTCCGGGTCGGGGGCGTCGAATTTGCGCCGGAGAAAAAACGAGTTGTAGCGGCTCTTCATGTCCTCCAACTCGGTACCGTCGGTGACTTTCTCGCCGAAGAATACCGGCAGCGTGGCACTCTCCCAATCCGAGTCGTCGTGCTCCGCTTTGGTCCACGCCCAATAATCCGGTCGGCTGGGGGTTTTCTTGCCGCGCCACAGTTTCCAGTCGGCCCCGTAGTCGATCAGCGTCACCGCTTGGCCAAGCGGTGAGGCGGCCAGCAGGGCCAGCGCCAAGGCGAGGCAAGATGGCGGGCCGGGAGCGGGGATGTGACGGATGGCTACGGGCACCTTGGTCATGTGCGGTGGAAAGTACCCAAGATAACGCGGTTTACAATGCCGCAGACGCCACAGTTGCCTGTCAAGGATGGCAAATTGCCGGCTCCTGTTTTGCCGGCTTGGTTATCCGCGCTGTGCTGGGCGCCGGGTGTTGCGTTCCCAGTCGGCGTGGCGCCACACGACTTGGCCCTCCCAGTAGACGTCTGTCCCGTAATCCTTGGCGATTTCGATGGCCTCGTCGATGCGTTGCCGTTTGGTGGCCTTTGGCTCGGCCGATTTGCTGTTAGATGCTGAAATAACCACGTACCAATGCGGAGCAACATACGGGCCAAGGTGTGGTTGCTGAGAGGGGAAACTGCCGGATAAGTGATCGCCTCCTCAGGTCGAGATGCCCATGCATTCCTTGGCATGGGCAACGGCGCTGACGGCATTGTCCCTGTAGGCGTCAGCACCAATTTCATCGGCGAATTCCTGATTCACCGGGGCACCTCCCACAAATACCTTCACTTGATCCCGGATGCCGGCGGCGATGAATGCATCTATAGTTAGTTTCATGGATGGCATAGTCGTGGTGAGTAGGGCTGAGAGTGCGACGATATCGGCATTGTGTTCCTTGGCTGCCTCCACAAACTGCTCGGGGGCCACGTCGGTGCCCAGGTCGAACACTTCGAACCCTCCTCCTTCCATCATCGCAGCCACGAGATTTTTGCCAATGTCATGCAGGTCGCCCTTGACGGTGCCGGCAACCACCCGGCCTACTGGTTCCATATCGCACTGGATCATCAGCGGCCGAATGAGCGCCATTGATGCTTTCATCGCCCGCGCGGAGAGCAGCAGTTCAGGGACATAATACTCGTTCATCTCGAATCGCCGCCCCACCTCGTCCATAGCTGGCATCATGTGGTCATTTACCAGTTTCATTGGATCGATTCCTTCTGCCAGGGCTTGTTCGGTGATGGCGTGGGAGGCCTTGTTGTCACCAGTGATGACCGCATCGTAGAGTTGGTTTAATTCGTAGCTCATGAATTGAGGCTTTGCTGATCTGAAGCCGGATGGATGACAAAGGTTTTGATGGTCGTTACCATGTCAGTTATCCCCGTTAAATTCCTTCACGGCGTTAATCATGGCCACCATGTTTTCAACCGGGCTGAGGGCTTGGAGGTTGTGGATGGAATCGAACACGTAACCACCGTCCTTCGAAAAGATTTCGCAGCGTTCGAGCACCTGCCGGCGCACCTCTTCGGGAGTGCCGAATGGCATGGTCTTCTGGGTGTCGATGCCACCGCCCCAGAACACCAACCGGTCGCCGTATTTCTCCTTCAACTGGCGCGGCTCCATTCCGGCCGCCGAGCACTGGACCGGGTTGATGATGTCAAACC
>DASCOW010000460.1:0-3017 GCA_036012205.1 Verrucomicrobiota bacterium | reverse complement strand
TTTGTCACCGAAAAGGCGCGTGAGGTGTACCATTACTACTACCATCAACACTACCCGGCCGACGAAACCCTTTGGGCGCGCAACCAACGCAAGAGCCCGCTGTATGACCGACTCGCTGGGCTCGGCGCGGAGTTTGGCGAGAAAAACGGCTGGGAACGCGTCAATTTTTTCCGCTCCGGCAAGCCCTCCCGCCAGGCAGCCGACGACCAGCACCAATGGGGCTGGGGCCGGGCGCCGTATCACGATCTCATCCGGGACGAATGCATTGCCGCCCGTGAACGCGCTGCGCTGTTCGACATGAGTTCGTTCGGCAAATTCGAGGTCAGTGGCCCCGGTGCGCTGGGTCTGCTACAGCGGGTCGCTTGCAACAATATCGACCGACCCACCGGCTCGCTTGTTTACACGCAGTTCCTCAACGCGCGCGGCGGTATCGAGAGCGACCTCACTGTCTGCCGCCTGGCCGCCGACCGGTTCCGTGTTATTACTGGTACGTCGTTTTTGTCAAACGACCTCGAGTGGGTGCACGCGCACGCGCCGGCCGACGGCCCGGTTGAAATCCAAGACGTGACCGACGACTTGGCCTGTATCGGCCTTTGGGGGCCAAGAGCGAGAGACGTGCTTGACCAAGCGACCGATGACGATATCAGTAACGGCGCCTTTCCCTATCTCACCGCAAAGAAACTCACCGTCGCCGGCAAACTGGCCTGGGCGCAGCGCGTCAGCTACATCGGCGAACTGGGATGGGAACTTTACCTCGCCAACAACGATGCCGGCGCCGTGTGGAACATGCTGCTCGAACTTGGCCAAGCGCACGGCGTCCGCCCCGCCGGTTACAAGGCACTCGACTCGTTGCGACTCGAGAAAGGCTACGTGTACTGGAGCATCGACGTGACGCCGGAGGACAATCTGCTTGAGGCGGGGCTGGGCTTTTGTGCCGACATGGTCAAGGGCGACTTCATTGGCCGCGATGCCTTGGTCGAGCGCAAGGAGGAGGGGTTGCAAACGCGACTGCGAACCGTCGTGCTCGAGGGCAACGCGTTGCCGGCCTACGGCGCCGAG
Source organism: Verrucomicrobiota bacterium (assembly GCA_036012205.1). Taxonomy (GTDB): domain Bacteria; phylum Verrucomicrobiota; class Verrucomicrobiia; order Limisphaerales; family UBA1096; genus UBA1096. Next base: position 1,958 of record DASCOW010000460.1, on the reverse strand, counting down.
TCGGTCTGGCACAACGGTGAGATCGTCTCACGGTTGCGGAGCGCCGGGCACGCCCACACAATCGACCAATCAATCGCTTACAGCTATTTGCCGTTGAACTTGAGCAAGCCGGGAACCGGAGTGGAGATCGAACTGTTCGGTGAGCGTGTCCCAGCCAAAGTCACCCTCCCGGTCCACGATCCAAAAGGCAGTCGGCTCAAGGCGTGAGCCTGTTCAAATAGAGAATCATTTCTGCCGCGTTTTTTGCTGTTCCAGCAATTTTTTTTTGTAGCGGCTTTGCACCACTTCCGTCAGCACCAGAACGGTGATTACAAAATAGAACGTTGCCTTGCTCATCGCGTGGATCTCCTGCCCAAACAATTTCATGTGCGCCAGATGGCCGCCCTCGCTTAGCAATAAGATACCGACCACGAAAAGGATGAACAGGCCCAGAACCTCGTACATTCGGTTGCGCTGCAGGAATGCGGACACGCTGTCAGCCAGCCATATCATCAGCGCACCACCAGTCAAAATGGCAATAACCATGATCCAATAATCCGTATTGCTGATCGGATCACTCGCGTTCGCGCTTGAACCACTTACCAAAGCGATCGCACTCAAAATCGAATCAAAAGAAAATACAGCGTTCATGAACACGATCTTCATTACCACAGAAGAAGATGAAGCCGACTCCCTCTTGGCCTCTGTGTGAAAATCCTCAACAGCAATCATGTGAAAGATTTCCTTCATGGCGGTGTATAGGATAAACACGCCCCCAACCAATACGATCAGGCTGTGCAGGTTGAACGATCCCTCAATCACGCCCTCCCAAGGCAGCGAGAACCATGGGCTTTGAAACGCATCAATCATCGACACAATCAAAAACAGCAGTACGATTCGCAGGCCAACAGCTAGCCCAATCCCCCACTTGCGCACCATCGACTGCCTCTCCTCCGGAGCACGCTGTGATTCGAGCGAAATGTAGAGCAGATTGTCGAAGCCGAGCACCGCCTGCAGCAGCACCAGCATCCCAAGCGTCATGATGATCTCAAGAATTCCCATAACTGCGGAAGATTATTACAAAACTAGCCCTCAATCATCCAGAAGATTTTGGTAGATAATATGGTACCGGTGGCCGGACTTGAACCGGCACTCCCTCGCGGGAAAGGGATTTTAAATCCCTCGTGTCTACCAATTCCACCACACCGGCATCATTGATTACCAACGACTTATGAAATATACCTCTTTTAAAAATTATGTTTGTTTAAAAGTTATTTGCTAGGGATCAAGGCAATGAAACGCCCCGACAGCCCTCGCAAAGGCAGACCCAAAGGCTACCGGAAAGTCTTCGATTCGCGCAAGCGCCGAGTGCGTGGTGATCGAGTTACCCAAACTGATCCAGTGCTTTCGTTAGTCTGGACGGGTTGATTATCTGCTCAATGTCGTAGGGTAAGTCAATGCTGGGACCCAAGGCCCTGCATTGACACTGTGCCTCTTTTCCAACTTCATCCTGTGCAAACTTGGGTCAACGGCAAGCCCGCAGCCGACTGCCGCGATCCTGAAAACCGTCATAAAAAAGGCAGCACCCTACTGCAGATGCACCACCTCACCGACAAAGTCGAGTTCCGCGAAGTCCGCATTCGGAAAATCGCGAAGCAGAATTGAAAGCCGAAGGAGCCAAGTAAGGCCATTGTGCTTCATCTTCCCGTAGCGGTTTCAAATCGTCGTCATCCAGCACCTTCGGCTTGATCTTCTGCTGAACACCCACCAAACTTTCGGCTGTGATTTCAAACAGTATATTCCGCCTTGGCTGCGCGCTTGTTGCCTTCAACTCCAATTGTTTAACCCAACTTTTTGGGCAAGGTTCTAAAGCAGATTATGAACGAGCAATGGGATTGCGGGATAAGCTTCGAAATAAAGTCTTCAAAAAACATGTCAATCCCAACTGGTCTGCAGATGGGGAACGTTTCTGGTATCGC
>DASCOW010000459.1:0-1898 GCA_036012205.1 Verrucomicrobiota bacterium | reverse complement strand
TCGGGAACCAGTACACGAAACCGACCGTAAACACCATCAACAAGACGAGGGCGATGACGAGGAAAACGTTGCCGTAGTCGGTGTTGGCGTAGGCCAATGCCACCGATGCAATCATGGAGAGAATGGCACAGGCGCCGAGTACCATGCCCGGCAGGAGCACCTCAAAGAACATCAGCACGAAACTGATGACGAGGAGTGCGATTGCCATTTCCATGCGCCTTTTACTACGTGAAACCGGCGTGTTTGGCAATTATAATCGACTCTTTATTTTGATTCGCTTCGGCGAGCGTCCGGTCAGTCGATCGCCCGGCGGAATACATCCACCGCGGCCGCCGCGGCGTCCTGCTTCGCTTGGCCAAGAGGCCACTCGGCGGCGCGGACCGTCTCGGCGATCTGGCCTTTGCGACGCGCACCGACGATGGCCGAGGTGACCTCCGGCCGGCGCAGCGTCCACGCCACGGCAAGCTGTGAGACGGTGTGCCCGCTTGGCTCGGCGATGGCCCTTAACTGGTCAACGAGTTGCAGGAACGGCTCGAGCTTGGGTGGACGGAGCAGGGAAGCCACCGGGTGGTCCTCCTGCTTGTGGCGGCGCCAGTCGTTTTCCGGCAGGTTGTCGATCCACTCACGGGTGACTTTGCCGGTGAGCAGTCCGCTCTCCATCGGGCTGTAGCAGACGATGCCGCAGGTGTGTTCACGGCACCACTGCATCTGCCCCTCATCCTCGATCTGCCGGTTGAGCAGGCTGTAGCGTGGCTGCAGTGAGGTGACCGGGCCAAGCGCAGCGGCGCGTCCGAGCTGGGCCGCAGAATAGTTGCAGACGGCCGGCCAGCGAATCTTCCCCTGCGCCTGCAGGTCGAGCAGCGTCTGCCACGCCTCCTCGACATTCTCGTCCGGCTCCGGCCAGTGGAGCTGGTACAGATCGATCGTGTCGACCTGTAGCCGACGTAGCGAGCCCTCGACTTCCTCGAGCATCGTTTCACGGGAAGCAAAGCGGCGGGGGAACCTGTTTTCATCCGGCAACACCCCGCACTTGGTGGCTACGATGACTGGCTGCCCCCATTCCTTGAGCGCCCTGCCGACCACTTCCTCCGACAGCCCGAAACCGTAGGCGTGTGCGGTGTCGATCCAGTTGATGCCGGCCTCCAGTCCCTCGAGGATTGCTCCGATCGAGTCCTTCTCCGCCTGCGGTCCCCAGCCCATACCCCAGTCTCCACCGCCGATGGCCCAGGCACCGAAGCCGACCGGCGTCAACTCGAGGTCAGAGTTTCCCAATCTGCGTGTTTTCAATCTGCGCGGAATATACCTCGAGGCTGTCCGCGTGAAAAGGCGGATACGCGGGGGGCAATAAACTTGCCATCACGGACAGTCGCGACTAGGTTGCGCCCGCTCCGGGGAAAACCCGGGTCGTTGGGTTGGTAGCTCAATGGTAGAGCAGCGGCCTTTTAAGCCGTTGGCTGTGGGTTCGAGTCCCACCCGACCCACCACTAATAACCTTCGATTATTAAGAGTTAAACAAAGCTTCTCGCTCTTCTTCGCCCCACGGAGCCATTCGTTTCATTGACAGTTCATTGCTGTTTAGAAACTAAAAACTGGAACTGGATGGGATGTGGCCTTCGAAAATATATCGACAAATTGGTTTTGAATCATTTGGTGATATTCCTCTTTATTAAAGAATTCCTACTTGCGTAAATAATCAATAAAGCTGAGCATTTCTCGACATGAAACACCTCCTAATAAGAACAATCGCAGCCGTGCTGTTGGTGGGGTGCGCTACGACGCAGTCGCCAGAACCGCCGGCAACCAAAGCACCAGACATCTCAATTCACAAGGCTGCTGGAGATGGGAACATTGAAGTCGTTAAACAGCACTTGGCTGCTAGTACGGATGTGAATGCAAAG
>DASCOW010000458.1:0-3664 GCA_036012205.1 Verrucomicrobiota bacterium | reverse complement strand
CGCCAGCGAGCGCGTTCGCGTCGGCATGGTCGGCGCGGCCGGCCGTGCGGGGAAGCTGAACAGCATTTTTGCCAACAATCCGAACGTCGACATTGCAGCCATCGCCGAGATCGACCCGCGCCGGCTGCCGAATACGTTGGTGGGAGTCACGAAGATTCAGGGACATAAGCCGAAGACCACCACTGATTTTCGCGAACTGATAGATGACCCAAAGATCGATGCTCTTTGCGTTGGTACACCGGATCATTGGCACGCTATCCCGACTATTCAAGGCTGCCTGGCAGGCAAGGATGTGTACGTGGAAAAGCCGGACAGCCACAACATTGTTGAAGGGCACCGCATGGTGCAAGCCATGCGCAGGCACAAGCGGGTCATTCAGATGGGATCGCAGCATCGCAGCACTGAGCGAATGAAAACTGCGCTGGCCTACATTCGTGAGGGGCATCTCGGCAAGTGTCTCGTGGCTAAGGCGTGGGAAAGCACGAAGCAGGGAAGCATCGGCCACCCGCCGAACGGTGAGGCGCCCAAGGAGGTGGATTATGACATGTGGCTTGGTTCTGCGCCGAAGCGGCCATTTAATCCCAAGCGCTTTCACGGAAGCTGGCGGTGGTTTTTCGATTATGGCGCGGGCGACCTTGGCAATGATGGGGTGCACCGGCTGGACATGGCTTTTGCCGCGCTCAGCGCTGCAGTGGAAACCGAAGGCGGTAAGCCGCTCCGAATGCCGCGAAAAATCAGCGGCACAGGCGGCAAGTGGTATTTTGACGACGCACAGGAATGGCCCGATACCATGCAGGTGACCTACGAATACCCTGGAACTCCACCGCGCATCCTTACCTACGAGATGCGCATCTGGGCGCCGTACAAATACCTTGGCGAGGGGGAGGGCGCTGCGGTGTTTGGTGATCGGGGCTACATCGTCATCGGCAACCGCGGTTGGCGCGCGTACACCAACGGAGGCGAACTGGTGAAGGAGTACAACGGCCGCGAGGACGCAGGCGCGCATGTGCAGGATTTCATCGACTGCATCAAAACCCGCAATCGCCCCTACTGCGATCTGGAAACCGTCGGCCATCCGGCCTCGGTGCTGTGTCACGCCGGCAACATCGCCACGTTGCTTGGGCGCACGATTACCTTTGATGTTGGCACGGAAACGTTTGTGGATGACGCCAAGGCCAACGCCATGCGGGGGCGCCCCGAGTGGCGCAAACCGTGGGTGCTGCCGGAGGTGTGAGCCTAGCCGGTTCCGTAGGTGCGGCGGATGAACGGTTTTTCGACGATGAAGTAAAAGGCGTAAATGCTGACGTGGCAACCCAGAGCAAACCATAGCCCAAAGGCGGACCCGGTCAACAGCACGAAACAGTACATGTGGAGGTTGCCCACGCCGTACATTGGGTTGGCGAGCCATTTGTAGGGACCTTTTGCGGTGAACTCGCCATGCGCCTGTTCCAAAAACAAATCCCGGAAGTAGTAGGTGTCGATGCCGACAATCCATGTCGACCAAATCTTGATACCGAACCCGGCAACAGCCAGTAGGCCGATGAGCCCCCATTTCAAGAAGGGGAAGGCGCTCGGATCGAAGCCCTGCTCGGTGAGCCAAGGCTCAAGAAAACCAGGTGCATGAAGCGCCGCAGCCCCCACGCCGCAGCCGATGTTGAAAAACATCAGACCGCATATCATGTCGTACACCCTCGTGGCGTTGGCTTCGCCAAGCGCACGGAGCATGACTCGCTTGATTCGTGTGCCGAGAATCAGGCTGATGCCGACGTAGTAAAATGCCCACGAGGCAAATGCATGTTCAACCAGCCAGTCGGACTGCTCTGCGCGGTAGGCCAGCCAAGCGCTCGCGCCGAGCAGCGGCAGCCACGCAAAGAGAAAGCGACCGGCGTCCAGTCGCAGGCCGGACATCGCCAGGGCAATATCGATCGCCCTCCAAGCGGTTTTGAAAATGTTCATGAATCTATCCCGGCGCGAATCCCTCCCGGTGGGAGGGGATGCTGAAGCGCATCGAGGCGCAGCATAAGCGTGTTGGACATCCAGCGCAATGTTACTCCAACGGGAGGGTAGCAGCCGGCTGGGTGAAATAAGCCGCTAATCGACCGACTGCAGGAGATCCTGCTGGATGTAGTTACGATTGTCGGTCATCGCGCGGTGCAGCGCGTATTGGATGTTGCCCAGCTTGTCGACAGTGCTCATCGCTTGGCCATCCTTGGTCTGTATGTCGGCGGCCAGTGCCTTGACCGTGTCGAGCATCATTTGGTTGGCGGATACTTCGCCGAAGTGCTGAATCAGGTGCTCGGCGTCTTTGCGCAGCGCCGGGATGTCGCGCTCGACGATCGCTTCCTTCTCGTTGGCCAAGAGGTTGTCCCGAAGTGAAATCAGGTTGCCGAACAGGTCGCCTCCTGTCCGCAAGTCTTTCACCAACCCTATCGCGCCCGTAACTTCCGTATTTTCACCCGGAATGGCGGTGGTCACAGAAAAGCCGCTGCCCAGTTCGTCGACCCCCACCTCGCTGAAGCCACGGTAATTGACCTCGGTAATTTTCCCCTGGGCATTCTTTCTGGCGACAAACGGCTCTTTTTTTGCCTGGTCGCCGCCGAAGAGAAACTCGCCCTCCCCGTCCTTGCGGTTGGCGATGGAGACTCCCTCCTCGAGCAGTTGATCCACCTTGTCGGCGGCCTTGTTCATCGCTTCGGGTGTGGCCTCGGTGGCCTTGTTCGCGATGTCGCCAGCCTTGCTCTGGACTTTTTGCAGGTCGTCAAGCGCCTGTTCGTTTGCCTCCACGCGCACTTGCAGGTCGGCGGCCTTGGCGCCATCCAACTCGAGGCTCTTCACGGCGATGCTGGCCGGGCTCTCGGGTCGGCTGACTTCGTCAACTGCTTCCGCACGCCGCACGCCGCCCACGGAATCAACTGCAGCGGCCCGGGTCGCCTTGGCGGCGGCCACCCGTGATGCAGTGGAGGGTCGGCTGGTGCCCACCCGGTTGATTTTCCCTGCCATTTTGTGGTGTGAAACGTGTTACTTAAAACGGCTGAACCGGAGCAAAACTGACTCGCCGCTTGGCCAAGGGCAACCTTTTTTTCCGCCGCTTGGCCAGGTGCCAGGCCTGATCACTCGGCGACCAGTTGCAGAATGCTCCCCGCCGGGTCGCGCTCGGTCGCGGGGTTGGCCACCAGCGGCAGCAGGTACAACTCGCCTTTGGCATCCTGTCCGAAGCTGGCGATTTGGTACACTCTGCCTTTCTGCTGATGGATGGTCTCGTATTCGGTGGCCCGGCCGTTCTTTTCGCGCAGGGCAAAAATCAATCCGGTGGCAAAGTCGCCGTAGACATACGCGCCCTGTAGCTTGGGAATAGCCTTGCCGCGATAGACATACCCGCCGGTGATGCTTACGCCGTAGCCGTGACCGGGGTTTTTGCTCTCCTTCTCCACCCCGGCGTGGTGCGCGTATTCGAGCACCGGGTCGATCCAGTCGCCCTTGGCCGGGCCGTCCTCCTTGAACTTGTGGAACGACTCGCGGATGTTCCAGCCGTAGTTGCCGCCGCGGGTGATGAGGTTGATCTCCTCCCACTTGTTCTGCCCGACATCGGCCGCCCAAAGGTAGCCGGTTTCCCGGTCGAAGCTCATGCGCCAGACATTGCGCAAACCGTACGCCCAAATCTCGC
>DASCOW010000457.1:0-7605 GCA_036012205.1 Verrucomicrobiota bacterium | reverse complement strand
GTTCCAGAGCAACTGCCGCTGATCCCCCTCCAATACCCGAAGGTCATCCGGTGAATTCGCCTTTTGGCCAAGCGCTTGAGTAAAAACTGTCGCCAAGCCAAGCAGCTGACAAAAGAACCTGAAGCTGCAGGAAGGCATGCGATGAGCTTACGCCACTCTTGACCCAAGGCCAAGCAGTCAACTGGGCCAAAGGCGTTTGGATTTCATTGTTGTGACGATTTCTGTTAGGATGCGACTGGTCGGTGCAATGAAACCCATTCCAAAGATTCTCCAATCGGACAACTTAACCAAATCATTTCGTTTGGTTGGCTTGGCTTTGCTTGGCTTGGTCGCCCTTAACCAAGCCGATGCTGCCGAGAAGCCAAACATCCTCTGGATCGTCGGCGAGAATTTCTCCCTCGACCTCGCCTGCTACGGACAGAAGAACGTCAGCACACCCAATCTCGACCGCTTGGCCAGAGAGGGCACGCGGTACACGAAAGTGTATTCCACCTCGCCGGTGTGCGCGCCGAGCCGGTCGGCGTTGATGACCGGATGGTATGCCACCACCACGGACATGCATCACATGCGCAGCCATCGCACCGATGGCTTCCGGCTGCCGGCCGGCGTGCGGCCCATCACGCATCTGCTGCAGGACGCCGGCTATCATACGGCGAACATAACCCATATCGGTGAGCGCGAGGTGGGCACGGGCAAACTGGATTTGAATTTTGCCAAGGAAGGCCCCGTGTACGCGGGCAGGGACTGGGCCGACCTGAAAAAGAAGCAGCCGTTCTTCGCGCAGATCAATATGCCCGAGGCGGAGTACGATATTTACGACCGCAAATCCGCCGAGAAGTCTCGCGTCAAATGGGTCGGCGAAGAATGGCATCCCAAGGTGGCCACGCCGGAAAATGTCACGCCGCCGCCGTATTATCCGGATCATGAAATCACCCGCGAGGAATGGGCGCGTTACCTCAACTCCGTTACCGGCACCGACGTGCGCATCGGCTGGATTCTCGACCAGTTGAAAAAGGACGGCCTCAGCGAAAATACCATCGTCATTTTCTTCGCCGACAACGGCCGGCTCGATGCCCGCGGCATCCACTGGTGCTGGGACAGCGGCCTGCATGTGCCGATGATTATTCGCTGGCCTAAGAACATCACCGGGCCAAGCCAGGTCAGCGCCGGTCGCGTGCACGAACAGGTGCTGAGCCTGCTGGACCTCTCCGCCACTACGCTTTGGATGGCCGGCATCCAAAAACCGTTCGGCATGCAGAGCCGCGTGTTCCTTGGGGCCAACACCGAGCCGCCGCGCACCTACGCCTTCGCCGCGCGGGATCGTATTGATGAGACGGAGGTGCGTCTGCGCTCCGTTCACGATGAGCGCTATCACTACATCCGAAACTACACACCCGGCGCCGGTTTCCCCACGCTCAATCGTTACAAGGAGAAATGTTTTCTGGTCAAGCCGCTCATGCGCCGCCTGCATGCGCAGGGCAAACTCACCGGCCCCGCCGCCGACCTCATGGAACCGTTCCCGAGCGAGATGCTCTATGACACCCAGGCCGATCCGTACGAAATCCGCAACCTCGCCGCCTCTCAAAATCCCGCCCACCAGGCCGCCCTCAAGCGCCTGAGAGCCGCGCTGGACACCTGGATGATTTCCACTCAGGACCGTGGCCACATCCCCGAGCCCAGGGAAGTCGTCGTCCCGTTCACCAAGGAGATGCACGACTGGTTCGGCACACCCGCTTGGGTCAGGGAATAGGCAGCGCTTGGCCAAGCGGAAAACCTGCTGACACCTCCCATTGTACGGCCGTCGTACACGCCGGCGGCGTAGCCACTCGTGGTGGAAGCCGCAACGGTTACCAGATGCGTGTCGCCGTCAGCCGTTGCGCCGTCCTTGCGGAGGTAATATGTCAGCGTCCATTCGCTGGCCGGATAGTCCGAGAGGGTCTTCTTCCATTTCCATGTGACTCCAGCGGTCAGTTTTTCCGGCTCGTATGCTTGAGGTTCAGCCATCAACCCTTAACTTTTTAAGGCTGAAGGCTTTTTGCGGCAATAGTTAAAACGGCTTGAAAACTGGGTTCACCGGGATGATGGTCAGCTCACCATGAAATCACAACTGATCGCAATCGTCGCAGCCGTGCTTCTGGTGGGGTGTGGTGAGTTGCAGCAGTCGGTTCCTTCACCAGAAGCTGAACTCGCTAAACCAGTTGCGGAAGTTGCAAACTCAGAACCACCGACGAGTAATACTGAAAAGTGGGAAATAAAGACATCTTCCGGGAAGATTCCTGAGGGCTGGGAGCCATACGCCTATGACAGCAACGATAAATTTGATCCGTTCCTCCTGCGCCGTCGCACTTCTGGCAATTGGGATGCTAAGCAAAGGTGGGAAATAAAGACATCCTCCGAGAAGATTCCTGAGGGTTGGGAGCCATACGCCTATGACAGCAACGATAAATTTGATCCGTTCCTCCTGCGCCGTCGCACTTCTGGCAATTGGGATGCTAAGCAAAAGTGGGAAATAAAGACATCCTCCGGGAAGATTCCTGAGGGCTGGGAGCCATACGCCTATGACAGCAACGATAAATTTGATCCGTTCCTCCTCCGCCGTCGCATCCGATAATTAAGCGTATCGACTAAATCAACCCACTCCACCACTTGAGCGTCGCAGGGTTGTTGTTCCAGACCGTGCACAATCCTGTCGCCAAGCGGCGCCGAAGTTCTTTTCCTTCTCGGTTTCCCTCAGAACCATGATGTGGCAGATGGCGTGAGGCACCTCGTGTAGGAATGTGTCTTGCAGTGCGTCATTGGCTTGGCTGTTCGCGACGCCGATCGTCTGGGTTTTCTGGTTCGCAGAACCCGACCGCACCTGTGCCTATTTGCCTATTTCGCCGCCGTGTATGCGAAGGAGGTCGGCGATTTCAGGCTTGGAGGCCAAATCCAGCGGTGTCATTCCCTTGTAGGAACCAGACTCAATTATCGCATTCACTGGTGATGAGGCGTTCAGCGACGTCCTTGTTTTCCGCGTAATACAGAGGAGTCCAGCCGTTCACATTCTTCGCACTCACACTGGCGCCGGCATCAAGGTGCTGTTTGATGGATTCGATGTTCCCTTTCATAGCTGCATCACGTAGCGCACTGTTCGCTGCCCGGCTAGATAGTTTTGTCGTCACCGCTTCTGGTTTTGCGTTTTTGTCGTTTGGTCCAGTGGCTTTTGATTCCGCTGGAGGAGTTGGTACTTCGGCAACTCGCTTTGAGGGTTGTGCTTCCGCCGGTGTGGTCGTGGCTGTGGTCGGTTCCGGTTTGGCGGTTTCCTCCACGGGTTTAACCAATTTTACTTCAATGGGGTCGGGAACAGACTGCTGCTGCTGCGACTCCCCGCAACCAGCCAACAACACGGCTTCGATTGTAATGGGTAGTAGGTGTTTTATAGACCTGACGTGATCCAAACGGTAACGGACCACCGATAACCGCCCAATATCAATCAGGTGTCTCGGTCAGGATCGTGACTATGGCAGATACGTTTTTTTGAACCGGGAAGTAATCCTATCTTGCAGGGAAAGGGATGGTTGAAGGCATAGTTAAGGCAACGGATAGTCTCCCTCAAAGCTTGATTCGTTGGGATCGACAAAGATATGGGCCATGGAACTTGAGAAAGGGTAACAGGGTGTTTCCGAGGTCTGGTTGTGTGTTGAGCTTGACCGGGGGGTGTTTTTTTGCGGGACTAGCGGCACCCGAACAACAACTGTTGCCACATCATGACCCAATCAATTCTGGCTCAAGCCGCTGATTCCATCTCGTACTGGCCGCTGGGCATCCTGGCGATCAGTGTCGGCTTCATTGTATTTACGATCATCAAGCTGAAGTTGCATCCGTTTCTGGCACTGATCTTCGCTGCGGTGCTGACCGGGTTGCTGACTGGGGATTTGCCGGGGATGACCACGGAGAATGTCGGCTTGTTCAAGAGTCGCGTGGCTCTGAACGATACGCCGACTGACACTGCCAATGACATGTTGCTGGCGGTGAACTGGTCGCTGCTTGGTTTCGGCAACACGGCTGCGGGGATCGGGTTTGTCGTGGCGTTGGCGGCGATCATTGGCACGTGTATGCTTGGCAGCGGCGCAGCGGATCGCGTGGTACGATGGTTGCTGGGCATTTTCGGCGAGAAACGGGCCGGCTTGGTGCTGTTGATGAGTGGGTTTCTACTGTCGATTCCAGTTTTTTTCGACACTGTTTTTTTCCTGCTGATCCCGCTGGCGCGGGCACTCAGTTTGCGTACGGGAAAGAGCTACACTCTTTACGTGATAGCGATGGCGGGTGCGGGTGCGATCACGCACTCGATGGTGCCGCCGACTCCGGGGCCATTGATGATAGCTGATGGTCTCCAGCTGGATTTGGGCGTTGCGATGATGGCCGGCTTGGCCGCGAGCCTGTTGCCGGCATGGCTGGTACTGTTTTTGGCCAAGCGGTTCGATGCCAAGTTCAATATTCCCATGCGGGAGGCGGCCGGGGCATCGACGAGTGAGCTTCGGACGATCGTGGATAAAAAAGATTCTGAGCTCCCGAACCTGTTCCTGTCGGCTTTGCCGATCGCACTGCCGGTCGTGTTGATCTCGCTCGTCTCGATTTTGAATCTTGTTGCCACGGCTGTTCCAGTTACCTCGATTACAGAGTCAAGTGGTACAGCTACAGCTACGACTACCAATCCACATCCTTTCCAGACGGGTGACAATCTCAACATAAGCGGTGCAATAGGCGGTAATGCAGGAGACTACAATGCTGACTTTAAAATTACCAGAACAGGCAACAATACATTCACCTTCAGCGTACCATCAGGAACAAACGCTGCTGCTGGGACATTATTGATCAGCAGGACACGCGGGGCTTGGTTTCGGTATCTCGAGTTTTTTGGCTCGCCGAATATCGCGATGCTGCTTGCTGCGCTTCTGGCGATTTACACCCTGGCCGCGCAGATGATTCGCGAGAGCCGGCCGTTGGAAGGTGGGCTGATGAGTACCCTGGCCAAGGCGCTTGAGGATCCGCTACAGACGGCCGGGGTCATCATCCTCATCACCGGCGCGGGTGGTGCGTTTGGTGGCATGATCCGTCTGGCCGGAATTGGCGAAACGATAGAGGCCTTGGCACAAAGCTACGGTATCTCCTATATCCTGCTGGCTTGGGGTGCGACCGCGATTATTCGGATTGCTCAGGGTTCGGCCACGGTGGCGATGATTACCGGCGTGGGATTGATGGCCGCTATTCTCGGTGACGGAAGCGGTTTGGACTATCATCCGTTTTACATTTTCCTCGCGATTGGCTTCGGCTCGATCACGTTGTCGTGGATGAATGACAGCGGCTTTTGGGTGGTGCAGCGGCTCAGTGGCTTCACTGAAAAGGAGACGCTCAAAACGTGGAGCGTGCTACTAACGGCGATCTCGTTGCTGGGACTGGTGCAGACACTTGCCTTCTCAAAAATCCTCTCGTTCAAGCCGGAACTCAAGCCTGCTGAGACAGTGGTGCCGGTGGTGCAGCAGAAATAGGTTGAACCGGCGGGGAATCGCTTTTCTTATCTGTCGCAGGCGCTGGCCGCTTGGTCAAGCGAGCAAGGAGCAACGTGAAACCGACCGATCTCAGGGGAATTCTACAGTACATACCGAAGTTTCGGGACAGGATTTTTGTGGTCAGCGTCGATGGCGCGATCGTCAGTGACGAGAACTTCTCGAATCTCCTGCTTGATTTCGCTGTGCTGCGCTCGCTGAACATCCGCGTGGCATTGGTGCATGGTGCCGCCAGGCAGATTGCGTCGATGGCGCTGGAGCGCGGCATCGAGCCATCCGACCTCGACGGTACCGAGCCGGTGGATGCTCCAACGCTGGATTTGGTGCTCACGGCGGCCAACCGGCTGACGCACGAGATCCTCGAGGGTTTCGCCGCCAACGGCCTGCGCGGCGTCTCGACCAACGCCGTCACAGCGCACCCTCGCGGCATCATCAACGGCACTGACCACCAGCTCGCCGGCAAGGTCGAGCGGATTGACCTCGGTCACTTGGAGAGCCTCTTGGCACAGGGCAGCATTCCGGTGATCCCGCCGCTGGGCTTTGACGGTGAGGGCAACACTTACCGTGTCAACTCGGATGACCTTGCTCGTGAGGTGGCCGTCCGGTTGCGCGCGACCAAGCTGATTTATGTCACCACTCGCGATGGGTTGATCCGCAATGGCGAAGTGATCCGGCAGATTCCCAACGGTGAACTCGACCAGATTCTCGAGCATGAGCCGGCCAGCTTCGAGCCGGAGCAACTGGCCAAGGCGCGCAACTCCGCCACCGCATGCCAGGCCGGCATCTCGCGCGTGCACCTCATCAACGGAAGCGTCCACGAGGGTCTGCTTGCCGAGGTGTTCTCCAACACAGGCATCGGCACGCTGGTTTATGCCAACGAATACCGGCAGATTCGCCCGGCAAAAAAGTCCGACCTTGGCAATATCCTTGCACTGACGAAGAACGCCATCGAGTCGGCGGAACTGATGGATCGCAGTCTGGCTGACCTCGAGGCCAGCGTCGGCGAGTATCACTTGTTCGAGATCGATGGCAACCCGGTCGGCTGTTTTTCGTTGACAGTTTTTGCCGAGGCCAACGCCGCCGAATTGGGCTCGGTGTGCGTTAGTGCCGCGCATGAAAATCAGGGTGTCGGCCGCAAACTCGTCGAGTATGCCGAGAAACTCGGCCGTGACCAAGGCTTGGCCAGGCTGTTCGTGCTCTCGACGCAGACGTTCAAGTGGTTCCAGTCCAAGGCCGGCTTTACCGAGGGCACGCTCGATGACGTGCCCGAGGCACGCCGCGTGGCGGCGGACGAAAGCGGTCGAGGATCAAAAGTGCTGCTCAAGTTGCTTGAATGAGTGCCGACGTGTTCCAGTCAGTCCGTGAGGCATGCGAGCGGCACGGTATCGAACCAACGCCGAAGCTGCTTTGCGCCAGCGTGGCTGACCAGCGCATGGTCGAGTACCGGCAGGTCACCGGATGGGGTTTTCTCGAGGAACGGCGATTGGTTATTTCCACCTCGCGCTACGGTATCGGCCAGGAGGAACATTCAAACAACACGCCGCTTGGTCTGCATCGTGTCGCCGAGAAAATCGGAGGCGACCTGCCCGCCGGCGCGGTGTTTGAGAGCCGCGAAGTCGTCGGTACCGTTGCCGATCGCCGGGACGCCGCGATCGCGCACCGTATTCTCTGGCTCGACGGCCTCGAGCCGGGCTTCAATCGTGGTGGCACCGTCGATACCCACGCGCGCTACGTGTACATCCACGGCGTTGGCGACGAATCCACGCTTGGTCAACCGGCATCATGCGGCTGCATCCATCTTGCAGCCGTTGACCTTCTACCCTTCTACGACCGCACCCCCAGCGGTACGCTTCTGTGGATCATTGAAGCGCCGCTTGGTTAAACCAACTGGTCGGTGTTGACAACGTTGCGAGGTTGGCCGTCAAGGAACGCCTTGACGTTATCAACCGCGATGTTGATCAGTCGGCGACGGGCGGCTTGGGTGGCCCAGCCGATGTGTGGGGTGATGTGGCAGTTCGGCGCAGAATACAGAGGATGATCGGCGGGCGGCGGTTCGGTC
>DASCOW010000456.1:0-2776 GCA_036012205.1 Verrucomicrobiota bacterium | reverse complement strand
ACACCATTCTTCAAAAGCTCATCGCCGAACCGCCTGCTGGCTTGGCCAGTTTTTTGAGCCTGACCGGCGACAAAAACATCGCACTGATTATTTCGGCGGCGGTGGCGCTTGGCTTGTTGGCGATGCAAAAACGGGGTGACAAACAGGCACTCTTCGACTCGGTGCAATCGGCCTTGGCCAGCGGCGGGGTGGTGATTTTGATCACGGCGGCCGGCGCGTCGTTCGGGGCGATGCTGCAGCAGACGAACATCGCGGCACGCATCGGCGGCTTGGCGGCGGATTTTGAAATCACCGGACTGCTTGTTTTGCCGCTGGCGTTTTTTGTGACGGCGGTGGTGCGCACGGCGCAGGGCTCGGCGACGGTTTCGATGATCACCTCGGTGGGCATTTTCGCCGGGATGGCGGCGACACTGCCGTTCCATCCGGTCTATTTGGCGATGGCGATAGGCTGCGGCTCAAAGCCGTTTCCGTGGATGAACGACAGCGGTTTTTGGGTGATCAACCGAATGAGCGGGATGACAATCGGCGAAACGATCCGCAGCGTGTCGTTCATGATGACCGCGATGGCGATCGTCGGTCTGATAGCCGTGATGCTGCTTGCGTGGCTACTTCCAATGAATTAACACCGTCCGGCGCGAAGCCTAAACCACGAGATCCAAAAAATTTTGCATCATCGTGTGGCCGTGCTCGGTGAGGATGCTCTCGGGGTGAAACTGCACACCCCAGATTGGCAACTCCTTGTGCCGCAGTCCCATGATTTCTCCCTCTTCAGTTTCGGCGGTGATGGACAGGCAATCAGGGAGCGTGTCGCGTTTAACAACGAGCGAATGATAGCGGGTGGTTATGAAGGGGGATGGGATGTTTTTAAAGAGATCGATACCGTTGTGCGTCACCGGGGAGGTTTTGCCATGCATCATCCGGTAATTGACATCGACGTCGCCCCCGAACGCCTCGCCGATGCATTGGTGCCCGAGGCAGACGCCCATGATCGGGAGTTTCCCACTGAAGTGTTTGATGACATCGATGGACAGACCGGCGTCGCGCGGGGTGCACGGACCGGGGGAGACGAGGATACGATCCGGATTGTCGGCTTCGATTTGATCGAGGGTAACTTCGTCGTTTCGGTGCACGAGCACCTCGGCCTCCAGTTCGCCCAGATATTGGACGAGGTTGTAGGTGAACGAGTCGTAGTTATCGAGGACCAGTACCATCGGCAGCCAAGTTACAGTTCAATGACGCCTTGGCCAAGCGCTGGATGCCGATATTCAATTGCCGTGTTGTGCCACCGTACTGATGAGTCGCACGGCGATCACCACCGATAGCAGCAACAATAGCAATCCGGAAACATGGGAAAACCGGACGAGTGTTCTGTCAGAGAACCGGTTTCGGACCCTAGCGCTGCCAAGCACAAGCAGCAAAAACCAAGCGGCAATCCCCAAGCCAGCGCCAGCAGCGCACGCCATTCGACTTTGCCATTCGGGTTGCAGTGTGCCGTTTGCAAGTAGTACGGCGGAGATCATGATCCAGAACAGGAGCACGTTGGGATTCACCAGCACCCTCACGAAGCCAGTCCAAAACATGGTGTGCGGATGCAGACGCTGCTCAATCATCCGGGCACGTTTTCCTTGCACTGTCACGGTGTCCGTCAACAGGTAGCGGATCCCAAAAATGGTCACAGCAAGAAAACTAATCAATTCCACAGTCGCACGGAGCGTGGGATCTTCGAACAAGCTGGCAAATCCGCCGAAGGCAATGACGCAATAAATCATCTCCATCACCAGCGCGCCTGCCGCGATAATCAGCGCCCGTGTCCGGCCGCTGTGGATGCCTTCCTCCATGATGGCAACATTGATGGGGCCTACCGGCACAGCACACACAAATCCGGTAAGGGCTCCCGCACCGACGGACACTACATAATCGACCGGCGTCATGCCCGCGTGCCTCTTGCCCTACTCATCGTCAAAGTCTTCCTCAATGTCTCTCCTTAGTTTTCGTGACAACCGCGGTCGCACAAAACCGTAAACAAGGTATGACGTGAAGATCAGCGGTAGCACGATCGGCACGAGGTATTTCCACAGGAACACAAAACATGCCACCACCGCCACCGCCCCGGCAAACTTGGCAAACGGACGGCGCGATCGAAAATCCAGTTTTTTGAATGACGGATACTTGACCTCACTAACCACCACCACCGAGAGAAACACCAGCACCGCCAGCAACACCCAACGCCACGAACTGGTGGGCAAATTTTTCTCCTCCAGCCAGACGAGAAACATCGTCAACGACGCCACCATCGCCGCCGAGGCCGGGATGGGGAAGCCGAGAAACTCGCGGTTGTTCCCGTTGGTGGGTATCGCCGCAAGGCAGTTGTAACGCGCGAGTCGCAGCGCGCCACATAGCAGATAGACCGAGGCCACCACCAGGCCGAGTCGCTCGAGTTCAACCTCGAAGTCGTGCAAAATCACCCGCTGCATCAAGAATGCCGGTGCGGCACCAAAGGAGATAATGTCCGCCAACGAGTCGAACTGAAGCCCGAACGGGCTTTCTTTGCCAATCAGTCGCGCGATCCGGCCATCCAATCCGTCAAACACAAACGCCCCCAAGATCAACCACAAGGCGTTCTTGATTTTCTCAATGTCAGTTGCGCTGAAGACAGGTCCCTCCGTTCCGCTCTGATCGGGGGCCACTTGCACGATAAATGTCAGTGCGAGGAATCCGCACAGAAGGTTGCCAGCGGTCATCAGGTTAGGAAGAAAATAAATGCGCAACCGTTCCC
>DASCOW010000455.1:0-5693 GCA_036012205.1 Verrucomicrobiota bacterium | reverse complement strand
TTCCTCCCGGCAGTGGTGGGCCTCGGGATTTGGTTGTGCTGCTTCCAGTCAGACGACGACGTCGTGATCAAGGGCGGTCTGCTGGTCGGCTGGGTGTTCATCGCCTGGACAACGTTGATGGTGCCGGATGGGCTGCATTGTTTTGGCGGCTTGGCTATTTTATTTGTGTTGGTGCACGTTGCTTGGCCAAGCGTGACGGCTGTGCGCAACGTGCCGCCCAAGCCATCAAAACCACCCAAGTCAACGGATGGCACCGCACCGACCGCAGCGGCGACGGCGGCGTTTCTGCTTGGCCTGTTTCTGAGCGCCGGCACGGCGCTTGGCCAAGCGGCCAAGGCAGACGGCGGACGGTTGCTCTCCGTGGTGCAGAGCGGCCAGGTGGCCAGTAACCGCGTGACGCTTACCGGCACGCTGAAGTGGGAGGCCAAGGCCGGCAGCCGCATCCAGTTTCTCTCCTCGCCAGCGGTGCTGAAGAGCATCGATCTCAAGGACGGCAAACTGAAGTTGGCACAGTTCACGGTCGGCAAGTCGACATCGCAACAGCTTATTGCAAACGAGGCGGGTGTGTACGACGTCGGTTTCGAGTACGAGACGCGCATGAAACACAGCAACGGCATGTGGGGCTTCACCGTGCCAACACAACCGGCGATGGTAAACCTCCTCTCGCTGGAAATGCGCGGACAGGAAATGGAAGTGACTTCGACGGATGCCGTGTCGCTGAAACACACATTTACGAAAGATAGGATCAACACGGTCGATTTGGTGTTGCCACCCAAGCCAAACGTGCGCGTGAACTGGAAGGCCAAAGCACGCGACGAGAGCATCGAGAAGCCGGTGTTTTATGCGGAGTTCCAGCAACTCTTCATCCCGACCGCCGGGATCGTCGCAGGCGTGCACGACCTCAGCGTGCGCCTGGCCCAGGGACAGTTGAGCGAGATATCCATCGCAGTGCAGGATGGCATCACGGTGACAGATGTGACCTCGAAGCTCGTGGCTTCATGGCGGTTTGATCCCGAGGCGGGAATGTTGCAAATCCAGTTCTCCGCGCCGCAGAAGGCAGCCTTCAATCTGCGGGTGCGCTCGCAGCAGTCTGCGGGAGCGTTTCCCTACGAAAAGACGCTTGGCCTGCTTGGTGTGAACGGTGCGGCGGGCGAGTTGGGCCTCGCCGGCTTGGCCACAAGCGCTGAGGTGCAGTTGGACAGCGCCACAGTGGACGGGCTCGCGCCGATTAACCTCGAGGATTTTCCTGCGGCCATGGCTCTATCGGTGCAGGGCGAGTTCGCCGGGTTGATGGTGCGCCGCGCCTACCGCTACTCAGGCCGGGCCTCGGGATTGACGCTCAATGCATCAGCCGTTCAACCCGACATCCGGGTGACGAACAACCAGAGACTCTCACTCGGGGAGGATCGGAGCGTGCTGCTGGTGAACCTCGCCGTGCGGATTACTCGCGCAGGCGTGTTCAAGCTGAGTTTTGTCCTGCCGACTGGGCTTGAGATCGAATCGATCACCGGTAACGCATTGAGCCACTGGACGGACATTGCGGCAGGCGACGACACGATCGTGACGCTGCACCTCAAGGGCAAGACCGAGGGCAACACGCAGTTTCAGGTCAACCTCGCTGGTGCTGGACTCGAGAAAACTGAGAGTTGGCAGGTGCCGCGCGTGGCGATCCGCGAGGCGACCAAGGAGAACGGCCAGTTGTTCATTATTCCTGAGCAGGGGATTCGCGTTTACATGAAGGACCGCGAGGGCGTGTCGCAACTCGATCCCAAGGAGGCCGGCATCCGTGACCGGGGTGTGCTCGCGTTCCGTTTGTTACAGGGTGGCTGGACGTTGTCGTTCGCCGTCGAGCGGGTGGATCCGTGGATACAGGCGGTGTTCCTGCAGGACGCCTTGATTCGGCAGGGCACGGTCAAGTACCGAGGTGTGCTGGAGTATAAAATTGAGAACACCAGTGTGAAGACGTTGCGCGTGGATCTACCGGATGCGGCACAGGGCGTGGCGTTCACCGGCCGGCAGGTTTCCGACTCCGTCAAGGGAGACGCTGACGGGGAAGGCCGCGCGGTGTGGGACGTGAAACTCGACCGCCGTATGATCGGCAAGTACCAGCTCACGGTATCGTACCAAGTGCCGCTTAGTGAAGACGGCGCTGGGACACCGGTGGAAGTGCAGAGTCTGCAGGCGGTAGATGTGAATCTGCAGCGCGGCTTCATTAGTGTGCGCACCGAGGGAAGAATCCTGCTCACGCCTGGCTTGGCTCCGGACGGGTTGTACAGCGTCGAGTGGAGCCAGGTGCCGCGCTCGCTCAAGGGAGCACTCAACCTCGGAGAGACGCAGTTGGTTTATCGTTCCGTCAAGCCGGCCACGTTGAGTGTCGATGCACAAAACCAGAAGATCGCCTCCGTGGTGGACGCGCAGGTGATCGGCGCTGAGTTCCTCACCGAACTGTCCGGCTCGGGCAACGCCGTGACCCATGTGCGGCTGCGCTTGCGGCAGGGCGACGAGCGCGAACTGCGAGTCACGCTGCCTAAACTCTCGGACTTTTGGTCGGCGTTCATCGACGGTAAGGGTGTTCTGCCTTGGGAGGACGGCGGTCGGGTGGTGGTTCCACTCGAGAAAAACCCGGGCGAGGGCAGCGCGTCGGTGGTCGAGTTTTACTACCAATCCCCCGTCGGGGATGGAGAGGGCAAGACGTTGGCTGGGCCGGGCATCGAGTTGCCAATGGAGAACCTGAAATGGACAGTCCACGTGCCACCCGGGCTGGAGATTGATGTGGACGAGGACGCCTCGACAGTGACATATCATGAGGCAAAACCGGCATCGGATCAAACTCCATCGGTGGCAGCAACGTCGCGGGTGTACCTCGACAACGAGAAGCAAATCCAGCAGCGCCAAACACAGAAGGCGGAGGAGATGCTGAAGTTCGGCAACCAGAAGATCGCCGAGGGCGACCAGCGGGAGGCGCGCCGTGCGCTGGAGTCGGCCTACAAGCTGTCGCAAAACGACGCCGCGTTCAACGAGGACGCTCGCGTCCAGTTGCAGAATCTCAAGACGCAACAGGCGATCATGGGTATGAACATGCTCCGCAACAATTTCCTCATTAGCAACGGCGGGGCTTCGCAGCAAGCCGAGCAGCAACAGGCAGCTATCCCGTTGCAGCAGGGCAAGGGTGTGAACTACACCCAGGCGCAGGTGAAAGAGGTGCTGGATTTAAATTCGATCGAGGACAACAGTGCCTTGCGACGCTTGGCCGAGCGCATCGTCCGTCAACAGGAGGCGATCGAGGCCGAGGCAGGCGCCATCCAAGCGACGCTGCCGGGTGTCGGCCAAGTGCTGAATTTCAGCCAGTCGGTGCAGGGCAAGGGCGGCGAAGGCTTGCGTGTCGTCTTTACAGCCAAGGCTACCGGGGCCGGCTTCCCGACAGGGAAACTGGGATTGTTGCTATTGCTGCTGATCGCGCTTGGCCTGATCCGCCTCGCCGCACCCAAGCCGGAGTGACGCTCGCGAAACAGGGCTTTACGGTGGGGCAGTTTGCTGGTAGGCCTGCTGCCTGAACTTAATCCCGGACATGAATTATTTTTTGGAGACAGAGGTGAAGCCGATTCAGGTCGATAACGGCCTGTCGCTGCATCAGCGGTATCAATCGATGCGGTATCGGGCGATCCGTTTCCCCGGTAGCGAGCAGGCGAGCGCCCGGCCTGCTGCGCTCGACACCCGGTTTGGCAACGCGTCCAACGTGGTTTCCCCCCTGGCCGGGGCGTCGCTTGGGCAAGCCAGCGCCGGCCTGGCCACCCAGCCGTTCACCGACTATGGCCATCCCGAATTCACCGTGGCGCGCCGCGAGGTCGCCTACGGGATCAACCCGTTCCCGTCCGGCTTGAACGAGGTTGGCTGAGTTTCGATGAAGGACACCAAGGTTGCCTCCGTACAATTCGAGCACGCGCCCGGCGACAAGCAGGCGAACCTCGAGAAGGTGTGCCGTTTCACCGGCGAGGCGGCAGAGCAGGGCATCGAGTTGGTGGTGTTCCCTGAGATGTGCGTCACCGGCTACTGGTTTCTGCGTGATCTGAGCCGTGAGCAACTCTTGGCCCTTGCCGAGTCGGTGCCGAGCGGGCCGACAACGGAGGAACTGCTGCGATTGGCTAAGCGGCACAACCTGAGCGTCGGGGCCGGACTGCTCGAGATCAGCGACGAAGGCGAGATGTTCAACAGTTACGTCGTGGCGATGCCGGACGGGCGGACGGTGTGCCACCGAAAGCTGCACGCCTTTGTCAATGAACACATCGCGAGCGGCAGCGAATTCACAGTGTTCGATCTGCCCAACGGCAACCGAGCAGCGATCCTGATCTGCTACGACAACAACCTGTTCGAGAACACGCGCATCGTCGCGCTAAAGGGGGCGGAGATATTGATCGCGCCGCACCAGACCGGTGGCTGCCGAACGCCAAGCCCGCGCTGTATGGGCGTGATCGACCAAGCGCTGTGGCACGCGCGCCGCGAAAACCCGAAGGCGATCGAGGCCGAATTTTACGGCTCAAAAGGTCGCGAGTGGCTACTGCGCTGGATGCCGTCGCGTGCGCATGACAACGGGATGTTTCTTATCTTCAGCAACGGCGTCGGCATAGACGGTGACGAGGTGCGAACCGGCAATGCGA
Source organism: Verrucomicrobiota bacterium (assembly GCA_036012205.1). GTDB lineage: Bacteria > Verrucomicrobiota > Verrucomicrobiia > Limisphaerales > UBA1096 > UBA1096. The sequence goes on along the minus strand of DASCOW010000455.1, from coordinate 1,038 downwards.
TGATCTTCAACCCCTACGGCGAAATCCTCGCGGAAACGTGGACCGCTGACGACAAAATGATCGTCGCAGACCTCGAGGCGGAGCAGTTGACGATGAACATCGGCATACGATGGATTCAATCGCGCCGACCAGATTTGTACGGGAGTCTGGCCAAGCCGACTGGCCGCGAGATGGACACCCGAACCGTCCGCTTCAAGGGTATCGAGAAAGCCAACTGAAGCGCTTGGCCAAGCGAGCAATCACTCCGCGCCGTCTATCGTGAGGAGAGCGCTCCATTCGTTCCTGTACCGTACCCGGGTGTTCAAGGTGGTGTCCCGTGTTAATTGGATTGTGCCCCTTTCGTGCCCCTTGGCCTCGGGAGCCACGGCACCTCCGATTCTCCTCGGGTCACTGCCGTCCGTAGTGTAGTAAACTTCACCCTGCCGGGAGGTGATCTGAATCGACTGACTGTTGTCGGTTGCGCGTTTGAATCCGGGGGACGGCACATCTGAAATGATACCGTGGCCGTACAACTGGGCCAAAACAATCTCACCCCGGGCCGGGAAGTATTCGTGGGCGAGTCGGTTGATTTCGTGAATCCAGTCGTCGTCGCGGTTGCGTGGGCGCCTTTCGCGCGATGCAGCGCCGCCGGAAGGAGTGTGGGAGGAGTCGCCCCAACGGGCCGATTCGCAAACAACTGCGCTTTCGATTGATCTTGCTCTTGCCAGGAAACGCCTTTGCACGGACTTGGCAGTCAGCACACCGTCACCAAAAAAATGTTTTTGTATCCGGTCACCGGCACGGACGCGGAACTCCTCGTTCTCAAGGCACTGCTGCCAGATCCACTGCGGGTTACTGCCGGAGTAGCTCTCACCAGCGGGGAAGGGGCCGGTGCGGTCCTCCCGGACATCCCTGAACGTGTGCTCAGCGTCCCAGGCAAAAAAACGGAATCCGTCCCGGCTGTTCCGGTTGCGGATGCCGTACCAGTTGTTCGGCCCGAAATTCTGCCCCCAGGCACTGACCGGGGCGTCATAGTTTCCAGCGTAAAAAATCACCAGC
>DASCOW010000454.1:0-2752 GCA_036012205.1 Verrucomicrobiota bacterium | reverse complement strand
GCCAAGCGCTTGGTTTAGCCTGCGGCGCGTCCGCTTGGGACAAACCGCATGAGTGACAAAACCAAACTGGCCGTACTCGGCTCCGGTAAGGGATCGAACTTCGTCTCGCTGGCCAGGGCCTGCGCGGATGGATCGTTGCCGGCGGAGATTGTGTTGGTGGCCAGCGACGTCGCCGGGGCGGGAATCCTGGAGCGCGCCGGGGAGTTCGGACTGCCGGCTCGGTTCATTGAGCCGGGGCAATTTCGCACCAAACTGGACGATAGCGCCGAGGCAGCCTACGTCACCGCGCTGCGCGAATCCGGCACCGAATGGGTGGCCTTGGCCGGTTTTATGCGCATTTTAAAGGGTGATTTTCTTCGTGCATTCGAGAAAAAAGTCGTTAATATTCACCCCTCTTTGCTGCCCGCATTCCCGGGCCTGGAGGCTTGGAGGCAGGCTCACGAGTACGGGGTGAAAGCCACCGGCTGCACCGTCCACATGGTGGATCACGGCATCGACACCGGCTCCATACTTGCGCAGGGCGTCGTACCAGTGCTTGAGAAGGACACGCCCGCTACGCTTCACCAGCGTATCCAGCAAGAGGAACACGAACTTTATCCGCGAACACTCGCCCGTTTGTTCAACGGCGAGATTCGCGTTTGAACACTCCAAATGGAGAATGAAGACGAACATCAAACTGCCGCGAAGGACATGGCGATTCAACCCGGCCACCCGGGTGAAGCAATCGGCCAAGCGCTACGCCCGTGCCCTGGCCAATCAAGCAGCGCGGCGGGAAATCCATGAGTAAAAAGAAACTCCTCAGATTTGGCCTGCCCAAGGGCAGCCTTGAAAAACCAACCATCGAGAAAATGGCCAAGGCCGGATTTAACATCCGCGTCAGCAGCCGTTCACTGATACCGTACATCGATGACCCGGAAATCGAGATCCGCCTTATCCGTGCGCAGGAGATCAGCCGCTACGTCGAGTTGGGCTACCTCGACTGCGGCATCACCGGACTGGACTGGATCATGGAGAACGGCTCCAAGGTGCATGAGGTGACCGAATTGCTCTTCAGCCGCGCCACCCGCCGCCCGGCCCGCTGGGTGCTCTGCGTCCCGGAGGAGTCGCCCATCAAGACCGTCAAGGGCCTGAACGGCAAGCGTATCGCCACCGAGGTCGTCAACCTCACCCGAAAGTACCTGCGCAAGAATGGCGTCAAGGCCAGCGTCGAGTTTTCATGGGGCGCCACCGAGGTAAAAGCCCGCGAATTGGTGGACGCCATCGTCGAGGTCACTGAGACAGGATCGAGTCTGGCGGCCAACAAACTGCGCATCGTCGACGAGCTGCTCAGTTCGACCCCTCGCCTGATTTCCAACCGCCAAAGCTGGAAAAACGACTGGAAGCGCAACAAGATCGAGACCATCTCCTTGCTCCTGCGGGGGGCTCTCGACGCTGAAACCAAGGTCGGCATGAAATTCAACATTGAGGAAAAAAACCTGTCAAAGGTGTTGAAAAAACTGCCAGCCTTGCGTAATCCAACCGTTTCCGGCTTGAGCGCCAGTGGCTGGGTGGCAGTAGAGACCGTCATCGAGGAGCCCGTTGCGAGGGAAATCATACCCGCTCTCAAGAGTGCCGGGGCCGAGGGAATTATCGAGTATCCCCTCAATAAGGTAGTGCATTAATTTTTACTGCTAAAAAGCAAACCAACGAAACGAGACATACATGGGTTCACTGAAGAAACGCCGGAAAGCGAAAATCAACAAGCACAAGCGCAAGAAGAAATCGCGCGCCAACCGTCACAAGAAGCGTACGTGGCAGAAGTAGGCTGCTAGGAACACGCCACCGCTGTACCGGGTGAACTCCCGACCATGAGACGCGGTTCACAAACGAGACTGTTCCTCGGGCTGGCCCTGATGTGGGTCGGCACCGGGTGCACCAACTCGCCCTTGGCCAAGCCCCGGCCCGGCGTCCCATCCGGCGTATATGGCGTAAACATTAAGGAACAAACCGACCCGGTGGATCCGGAGTTCCGAAACCGCGTCGAGGGTCTCACCCACTACCTCACTAGCCGCAGCTTCGAGTTTCGCGGCAAACCGACGGGCTCCCTCAAACACCTCGAGGCTGCCGCCAAAGCGGATCCTTCGCAGCAAACTGTCATCATCCAGACCGCGCAACGGTTCCTACTGAAGAAAAAAACCGACAAAGCCATCGCCGTGCTCCGCCTTGGCCAAGCGGCCAACCCGGAATCTGTGGCGACACACGAGTGGCTCGGCCTCGCCTACCAACAGGCCAGCCAGCCGGACGAGGCCATCGCTGCATTCGAGGCCGCCTTGGCCAAGCCACAACCAACCATCATCTCAATCCGCGGACTGGCCAAGCTCCATGCTGTAGCCAAGCGGTTCGACGACGCCTTCAAGGTGCTCGACACGGCGCTCACCAAGGACAATCACGATCCTGAATACTGGCTTGGCTTGGCTGACAACTACCGCGACACCGGCCTCGTCGCCCGGGCCAAGATGGACAAAATCAAGGCCGGCATCATCACCAGCCTCGACAAAGCCAGCGCACTCAAACCGGAGAACCCACTTACCCTACACCGCTTGGCCGACTACTACAAAATGTGGGGAGAGAACGGCAAGGCCATTGACCTCTACACCCAGTTGATCAGCCTCAATCCGGGCCTGCTCAGCGTTCGCGAACAACTGGCTGACCTCTACATCCGGGCGGACAAGACCGATGAAGCCACCCGGCAGCTTGAGGCCATCCTGCGCGA
>DASCOW010000453.1:0-4981 GCA_036012205.1 Verrucomicrobiota bacterium | reverse complement strand
CTGCTGCAAACAGTCGGATTAAGGATATTGATGTGGCGGAGGAAACTACTGAGTTTGCTAGGTACAACATCCTTGTACAAAGTGGCACGGCAATGTTGGGGCAGGCAAACATGCTTCCTTCAATGGCACTCCAACTTATTGGTTAGTAAGAATTGGGGCGGGATCTTCTTCCGCTGTTTGCGGGGGGGCAAAGATCCGATCCTCGTGCAGCATAGGGCGGCGCTTTGGCGCTGCCCTATTGCTTTTTTTGTTGAGTCGATTGAAAAATTGTAGGGTCGGCCTCCCAAGGGGTTGGGGCATCTGTATGATGGCCCTGTGTGTGCAGCTTAGGTTTTGGACTTGTCTTTAACCTAAAAGGGAGACCGACCAATGGATCGCGGTTCGCTGGGATTATCACCCTGCTTGTCGCAAATCATATTCATGCATTCCGGATGAAGGTATCAATCTTCGTGATGGTCTTGATGCTAGTGCAAATCTGACCACATCCGTCCTGAACTATACTGTTACAAAGAACAACTGAACCTGCGCATCAGGCGCAAGTACACAACGACATAGCAACGTGCATGCCAACTGACAGTTGGTATTTGTTTTTTTAACCGTTTGGCCTGTTTTCTCGTTTTTTTTCTTTTTTACACTATTTTTCCTTCATGCAGGAGTTTGGGGCAGAGTTGGACCGGTTTTCCGCCCTAGATGAGGTCGTTGTGCCGGACTTGTGGCAGCAGGAGGCGGTGCAGCATCTGCGGGTCGGCAAGGATGTTATCGTCCACGCGGCGACCGGGGCAGGTAAAACGTTCATTTTTGAGCTGTGGTCTAATGAGGGCCGCAACCCAGGCCAAGCGATTTACACCGTGCCGACCCGAGCCTTGGCCAATGATAAACTGGCCGAGTGGCGGGCGCGCGGCTGGAATGTCGGCATCGCCACAGGCGACCTGTCGGAGAACCTCGACGCGCCGGTCATTGTTGCCACGCTCGAAACGCAGAAAAATCGGCTTATCAACGGCGATGGCCCCAAGTTGTTGGTGATCGACGAGTACCAAATGCTCGGTGACGCTGAGCGCGGTCTCAACTACGAGTTGGCCATCGCCATGGCTCCGCCACAAACCCAGCTCCTGATGTTGAGTGGCAGCGTGGCCAATCCGAGGCATGTGGTTGACTGGTTGCAGCGACTGGGGCGCGACGCCGAGTGGGTGTGGCATGACGACCGGCCGGTGCCTCTCGAGGAGGTGTACGCCGGCATGCTCAACTATAACGTGCCAACGGAGATTCGCGGCTATTGGCCAAGGTTCGCCGCCAAGGCTTTGGCAGAGGGGCTGGGGCCGCTTTTGATTTTTGCACCCCGCCGCCGCGCTGCCGAGGTGCTCGCCGTCGACATCGCCCGCAATCTGCCGAACCCGAATCCGCTCCAGTTGAGCGCCGGGCAAAGGGAACTCGTCGGCGATCGCCTGGCCCGAATGCTGCAGACGCGGGTGGCGTTTCACCATAGCGGGTTGAGCTACGGCGAGCGGGCCGGCGTGATCGAGCCTTTGGCCAAGGCCGGCCAGTTGCGAGTCGTTGTGGCGACGATGGGCCTGGCCGCCGGCATCAATTTCTCCCTGCGCAGCGTGGCCTTGGCCGCCGACTCGTATCGGCGCGACCATTTGGAAGTGCCGATACGGGCGGATGAGATTCACCAAATGTTCGGACGCGCCGGGCGACGCGGCATCGACGAGATCGGTTACGGCTTGGTTTCGCGAAACGAAATTCGCATCCGGGACGGTCATCCCTGTTTTTTGTCCCGCAACGGAATGGTCGACTGGGCGTCACTGCTGGGCCTGATGCACGGCGTGGCGGAGCAGGGACGCGATCCATATACCGAGGCGGTGCGTGTGCAGCAGCGGCTGTTCAGCACCCAGCCGATCCTGCTCGGCATGGAGTCCGCGATGAAGCATCCGGACGGGCCGTGTGGCCTGGGCACCGACTCCGAGCGTGCTCGGAAAGCCCGCCGTCGGGTACGCGAGATGCTCAACAGCCAAGGCGGATGGGAGGCATGGCCCAAGGCCAAGCCGGTGCCTCTCAGCGAGGTGTTCGTCCCGAAAAAATCAAGCGGCGCCGGCGCCGGGGCCGCGGACGAGCCGTTGCCGCTTGGCCAAGCGCCGAGGCTTCGGGCGGCGTTGCTGGAGCCGGAGGTGCTGCGGCGGACCGGCGCCGGCGAGTTGGTGCTGCTCGCAAGTGGTCAGGCGTATGGCCGGGAGCAGAAGGTGGCGGATCGGCTCAACGATGAACGCCTCGATCTGGCCAAGTGGGTGCGGCGCCTGACCGGTTGGCGCATGCGTGTCGTGCCGCTGAAGCTTTGGCAAAAAAAAATCCAGCCGCTCCTCGAGGAAAAACTGGCGGCAAACCTGACGCCGGTGGAGCGATTCCGGCGGGAGGGCAACCGGCTGCTTGTTCAGTTGCGCTTGGGGCAGCTTGCGGTTCCGGCCCATGTCGATTTGCACGACGTGGCGTTGTGGCGGCCGGAGGAGCGGCAGGTGGCCAACCCGACCTGCGCCGGTTGCGCTCTGTACAGCGAGTGCCGCGAACTTAGGCCGACCACTGGTGTGGTGCTGTTGTGGAGACGGCTCAAGCTGGTTGACGAAAACGGCCACCCGACCCGACGCGGCCGGGTCGTTAGTTTTTTTTCACAGAGCTACGGTTTGGGCGTCGCGGCGGCGCTGGAGGACGAGTCGCTGCCGGTCGGCGAGTTGGCGTACGAGTTGGCCAACCTCGATGCCGGGCACCGTTTTGGCAACGAGGAGAATCGCTGGGAGGGGCGCATCCCGATCGCCTGCCGCGAGCGTTACGGTGACGTGACGGTGCCGGGCTATCTCGACGCCGGCTTGCCGGTGCGTTACGGCTCCGGCGCCGGGCAGATCGTGGCGGCGATGCACGCCAACCCCGCCGACAAGGCCAGCTGGGTGACTCCTATGCTGGGTGCGGGCGACATCGATCGTGCGGTGATCGAGTGGCGCAGTCTGCTGCGGCAGATCAAGCACTCACCCGAGTTGGACTGGGCGCGCTGGGCGGAGTTGCAACAACAAGCCGGGATCATTCTTGCCGAGACCGAGTCGCCGACGCTTGCTGGTTTGCCACCACTGGAGCATCACCAGCAGGGCAGAGTGGATCACCGTTTGCAGTTGCGTTCGTATTGAGGCGCACTCTCAATGGCAACTTTTGCCATCGCATGTGCCGCTTCTTTTCAGGGAGTCGCAGGTGGCGGAGAGCTGGAGCTTTTGCGATTTTACGGTGAAGCCCAATTTTTGACCGATCTCCTCCTCGATCGTTTTGATCTGTTCGCTGTCGAACTCCACAATCTTTTCGCAGTCCTCGCAAATGAGGTGGTGATGGTTGGGGTGGTCGGAGTAGTTGGGATCGTAAAACTTGTACGGCTTCCCAAAGTCCATCTCATGCAGAAGGTCGCTCTCAGTAAGCAGGAGCAGTGTGCGGTAAACTGTGGCGCGGGAAACGGATCGATCCTTTTCGCGCGCCCAATCGAGCAGTTGCTCGGCGGTGAAATGCTCATCGGTATCGAACACCGTGTCGATGATGACTCGCCTCTGGTCGGTGTTGCGAAGTTTCTTTTTCTCAAGAAAATTGATGAATTTTCTCTTCGCCGCCTCTCTCGCTTCCGTTCGCACGGCCGAGACCGTCGCCCAATTGCACCGTCAAGTCAATGAGACTGGTCTCAAAAACTCACCGGTAATCGCCGATTGTCGCGCCGCAGGCTTTCAGGCATCGTCTGGCCAAGCGCTTGGCCAAGCGCGACTTATGCCCGGGCAACCGACCAGCGACGCACCCGAAGTCAGTGTGGTGATGCCGTGCCTCAACGAGGCCGAGACGCTTGCCGTCTGCATTCAAAAAGCCGCCCGCTGTCTCGCCGATAACGGGGTCTCCGGCGAGATCATCGTCGCCGACAACGGCAGCACTGACGGCTCGCGGGCCATCGCCGAGACTGGAGGCGCGCGTGTCGTGCCGGTCGAGGCCAAGGGCTACGGCAGCGCATTGATGGGCGGCATCGCGGCGGCGCGCGGGCGGTTTGTCATCATGGGGGATGCCGATGACAGCTACGACTTCTCCGCACTCATGCCGTTCATCGAAGAGTTGCGCGACGGTAGCGACCTTGTTATGGGCAACCGATTCCGAGGCGGCATCGCGCCCGGGGCCATGCCGCCGCTGCATCGCTACTTCGGCAATCCGGTGCTCAGCGGCCTGGGGCGACTGTTTTTCCGCTGCTCGGCCGGTGATTTTCACTGTGGGCTGCGTGGGTTCAGTCGTGCGGCGTACGACCGGATGAAATTGCAGACGACCGGCATGGAGTTTGCCGGCGAGATGGTCGTCAAGGCGACGTTGCTTGGTTTGCGAATCGCCGAGGTGCCGACGACGCTCTCACCGGATGGTCGCAGCCGGCCGCCACACTTGCGAAGTTGGCGTGATGGTTGGCGGAACCTACGGTTCATGCTGCTGTTCAGTCCGCGTTGGTTGTTTTTGTATCCGGGCCTTTTGCTGATGCTGATTGGCTTGGGCGTCGGCGGATGGCTATTGCCCGAGACGCGGCAGCTTGGCCAAGCGAAACTCGATGTGCACACACTGGCCTATTCGGCGTTGGCCGTACTGCTCGGTTTCCAATCGGTACTGTTTGCGTTATACACGCGGACGTTCGCCATTAGGCAGGGGCTCCTTCACGAGAGTCCAACGTTCAACAAACCGTCTCGCTACATCACCCTCGAGACGGGTTTGGCGGTCGGTGGAGTTTTGATGTTAGTTGGCTTTGGTGGGTCGGTGTCAGCGACGCTCGGTTGGAGCGAAAAGGACTTTGGTCAACTCAATCCTTCGGTGGTGCTTCGCCAAGTGATCCCATCGATTTTGGCCTTGGCCCTTGGTTTTCAAATCGTGCTTGGCAGTTTCTTTCTCAGTGTGCTTGGCCTGGAGAGCAAGGGAGGCGAGGGGTGAAATGGTTCGATCGCGT
>DASCOW010000452.1:0-6693 GCA_036012205.1 Verrucomicrobiota bacterium | reverse complement strand
TAAAATGAAGCGGGGCAGCCGGGCCAAGCGGCCTGGACGCACCTGAATTGGGATTCAGCCCTTAGGACTGGGTGTCTTCTATGTATTTGGTGACATCCCCGACGCTTTGGAGCTTTTCAGCCTCCTCATCGGGAATCTCAGTTCCGAATTCCTCCTCCAGTGCCATGACCAGCTCGACGGTGTCGAGCGAGTCCGCGCCTAAGTCCTCGATGAACTTGGCCTCCGGCTTGATTTGGTCTTCATTGACGCCGAGCTGCTCGACGATGATTTTGTTGATTCGATCTCTGGTTGAATTATCAGACATAAGTCTCCAAACGTTCGGGAGGTTCTTTAAGAACGGCAGCCGGAGCCGTCAAGCAACTATTCGCAAAAAAACGCTTTCAGCCCGGTCACATCACCATGCCGCCGTCCACGGTGAGCACCTGCCCGGTAATGTAATCAGTCGGCTCCATTGCCAAAAACACGGCTGCGTGGGCGATATCGTCCGGCGAGCCGAACCGGCCCAGTGGCACGTCGCCAAGGATCTCGCCACGTGTTTTTTCATCCAGCGCGGCGGTCATGTCTGTCTCGATGAAGCCGGGTGCGATGGCGTTGGCGGTGATGCCGCGCGGCGCCAGCTCGCGGGCGATAGACTTGGTGAAGCCAATGAGGGCGGCCTTGCTCGCTGCGTAATTACTCTGGCCGGCATTGCCGATTAGGCCGATCACCGAGGCGATGTTGATGATGCGTCCGCTGCGCTGCTTGATGAATGAACGTGTGAGAGCCTTCGTGAAGTTGAATGCCCCCTTGAGGTTGGTGTTGAGCACGGTGTCCCACTCCTCCTCGCTCATGCGCATGAGCAGGTTGTCGCGGGTCACGCCGGCATTGTTCACGAGGATGTCCACTTTGCCTGCCGACTCAAGAATTCCCTTTGCCGCCTCGGCGACTGCGGCCGTGTCAGACACATCCACCGCCACCGGCCAGGCTCGGCGGCCAAGTACCTCGATCTCGGCGGCGACCTTGGCCGAGTTCTCCTTCGTGCGCGAGACGCAGGCCACGTCGGCACCCATTTTGGCATAAGCTAGGGCGACCGCCCGGCCAATCCCCCGGCCGGCGCCAGTCACTACGGCGACTTTGTCAGCTAAGAAACTCATAAGCGGGCCCTGTTTTGGGAGTCACGGCGGGGTTGTGTCAATGCGCGATTCCTTTTCTGCCAACTTAACGAGCAATCTCCACGACCTCTCGCCTGGCGGGGTCGCTCTCGCCTAGCTGGATCAGCGACGCGTTTTTATAAAGCATGGAGTCCTGTGGTGAGTAGTCCACCTCGAGCCGTTTCCGCTGCCGTTTGAGTTCCTCGATTGAGAACACATCCAGTGCCACCGGGTCGGTGCTGAAGCGCAGTTGGCCAAGGCTGGTCGTGTAGTGCAACAAGCATTTACTCTGGCCGAGGTACTGGCACATCAACGCGTCAGTGATGCTCAGCACCAGCGGGTCGCCGAGATATCGGCGGTGCTCTGCGTCCTCAAGCGCCAGTATTTCCGGCACTGCCACCGAGAGGAGCGAGGCGTCCGCGCGAAAACGACGCGAGTTGTCCATGCTGCCCTCGACCAAGCCGATCAAGTGGCCCGACACACCGGCCTGATTGTGGTTGAGAAGTGGACAGATGCTGATGATGCGAGTCATTTCGCCGGTGAGCAACCTGGAAAGGTGCGACTTGCGGCTGGATTGCTTCTCGTCGCGTGCGAAGCCAAGGTCGCCCGAAACCAGCGTGCCCACGATGGACGATTCGTAAACGATCTCCTCATCCCAGCCGGCGTCACGACACCCGGCCAGCCGCACACCATGCCGCTTGGCCAAGCTGTCGTACCCGGCGGACCGCAGGCTGGCCAGTGACTGATCCCAGATAACGATCCGATCCGGCGGCATTCGCGCCTCAAGCAATCCGCGCACGACCGCATCGACCACCGCCTTTCGCGTGCCGCCGATCGGCCCCGGCACCGAGTTGACCTTGATGCCGACTGTGTCCGCCGGGGTGAGCAGCGTCAGCCAAGCCGCCGCCGAGCTTGGCCTGCCGGTGAGCCGTTTGAGCCCCTCGGAGACCATCTCCGCCACCTTGGCGGCATCGACCTCAAACTCGTGCAGGGCGGACTTGTCCTCCACCAGTACGATCTGCGGCTTGGGCGGCGGGGTGGCTTCCTCCGCCCGGCCAAGTGTGGCTAGGCCAATGGAGAGGCAAAACACCCGGGCAAATCTCTGCGATCTGCGATGTTTTTTTTGGGGAAACACGACAGGCTGGGCACACAAAAGGAAGTCTGCCTCCCTTGACTCGCCCGAGCCGCGATGCTACCACCAGCAGCCATGCGCACCACGCAAAAATCCATCGACAAGCCGGGCCACCTTTTGGCCGCGCTCTGTTTGGTGGCTATTCTCGCCGGGTGCACCCCGCCTGAGCAAACCGCCCTTGAGACAGGAAGCCGCCTGCTTGCCGCCGGAAACGCTGCCGGGGCCCTCGCGCAACTGCAGGATGCCCGGGCGCGTATCGAGAAGCACCCCAGCCTCAAGACCAACCTCGTCGTCGTCAGCACCCTCTACAACCAGCTTGGCCTTGCCCACCAGATTCTCTCCAAGGGCAAAACTGGCGCCGCGAAGAGCGCTGAATTGCGGGAGGCCAAAAAGTGTTTCGCCCTCGCCGTCGACAACGGCAGCCCGGCCGGCAAGATTCAGGCCTACCAAAACCTCGCCTTGCTCCAGCTTGAGGCGCAGCAATGGAAGGCAGCCGACAATGCCTTCGAGTCGCTGCTGATGACAATCAGAGGCACCAAGTCCACCAATCATCAATTTGACCTCTGGTTAGAGAAGGGAACGGCTGAGTTTGGCGCCGACCGCATTGCTGACGCGAAGGCGAGCTTCAACAAAATCCCAAGCAATCCGAGTGCGCAAAACAACCTTGGCAACATCGCGTGGAAGGAAAAAAAATACAGCACCGCCGCTGACTATTTCGAGCGAGCCATTGCACTCGACAACAATAACACATTAGCCCTGCGCAACCTCGGCGCGGCCCGGCAGCAGATGAAGCAATACGCCGCCGCGCTGAAGGCGTACCGCAAATACCTTGACCTTGTGCCGAACGGGGATTCTGACATCAAGAATCTAGCCGACAGCATCGAGGAATATCTTAAGCCGGAACCAATCCCCGAGTCGGAGCAAGCCCCCGAGCCCGAACCCGTCGTCGAGGTTGAGCCGGAGCCAAAAGAAGAGGTGAAGCCCGCGCCGGTCATTGCGGAGGTCGAGCCGGAACCCGAGCCGGAGCCGACTAACGTCGTCATCGTTGAGCCGCCCGTGGAGGAACCGGAACCGGTCGAGCCCGTGCCGGAGGTCGTGACCGTGGTCGAGCCAGCGCCGCTGCCCGTCCCTGAGGCCAAGCCGGAGCCAACCGAGCCAACCGAGCCGAAACCAGAGCCGAAACCAGAGCCGGTGACCGCTTCAGCGGAAACCACCACTGCTGAGCTGGAGCCAGCCAAGCCAGCCAAGAGCTGGAAACAGCGGCTCAAGCCAAAAAACTGGTTCGGCGGCGATGACAAAGAGAAAGCGGCCAAGCCGGAGAAAAAAAGGAAATTCCAGATTTCCTGGCGTTCGACCACCCCAGTCCCGACCACCCCGCTGCCTAGCTCTGCGCCGGTGGCCAAGGCGTCCACAAACACAGTGAAAGTGGCCAGCGTCCTGCCCAGCGCTGTCGCTTTTCCCAAATACAAATACCTAAACCCGGCCCTTCCCAACAACGGCGACCGGCGGGTGGCCAAGACCTACTTTGACGATGGAGTGGCGGCGCAGAAAGCGGAAGAATGGCAGCGGGCCAAGGCGGCGTACCTCGAGGCGGCCAAGGCCGATCCGGCTTGGTTTGATGCCCGGTTCGAGCTTGGCCAGGCGGCATTTTACACAGGAGAAACTGACCTTGCGCTGCAGTCGTTCGAACACGCCTTGGCCATCCATCCCAACGACGGCCCGGCGCGGTTCAACTTCGCCATGTCGCTCGGGCAGGGCAACTACTACGCCGCCGCCGCCCGCGAATTTGAAACCTTTCTTCAGTTCGATCCCGACAGCGTGCCGGGCCATTTCGAGGCCGGCAAACTGTACGCCGACAAGCTCAACGACGTGGTCCGGGCCGGCATCCACTACAAGCGTGTGATCGGCCTGCAGCCGGATCACCCGCAGGCGGTCACCATTCGCTACTGGCTCATTCGCAACAAGGCCAACTAACCACGCCGCCGGACCTGCCTTGCCCGTCATCCCCCAGGCCACGATTGAGCAGGTTCGCCACGCCAGCGACATCGTCGAGGTGATCGGCTCGTACCTCCCGCTCAAGCGCGCCGGCACGAACTTCATCGGCCTCTGCCCGTTTCACCGAGAGAAAACCCCGAGCTTCAACGTCTCGCCATCAAGGCAGACATTCCACTGCTTCGGCTGTCACAAGGGCGGTGACGTGTTCACCTTCCTGCGAGAGTTTGAGAATCTCTCCTTTGTTGAGTCGGTGCAGCGTCTGGCCGAGCGGGTCCGCATCCCGATCGAGTTCGAGATGAGCGCCGACCAACGCGAGGCCCACACCGACAAGGAGGCGCTTCGCTCCCTTCACGAGCAGGTGGCGCAGCGCTGGGAAGCCACCTTAGCCAACGACGCCCGTGCCCAAGTCGCCCGCGACTATCTGGCCAAGCGCGGTATCAGCGACGAGGCGGTAAAACGCTTTCGTATTGGCTACGCACCGGACGAGTGGGCCGACATCGTCAACTGGGCCAAGTCGAAAAAACACGACGATGCCCTGCTCCAGAAAGGCGGCCTCGCCATTGCCGGCGAAAAGGGCCATTACGATCGGTTTCGTGGCCGACTCATTTTTCCGATCTGCGACGAGCAGGGCCGCGTCATCGGCTTCAGCGGTCGCGTGCTCAGTGCTGAGCAGAAGGGAGGTAAATACATCAACTCGCCCGAGACGCCGATTTTCAGCAAAAGCCGCGTGATCTACGCGCTCGACAAAGCCAAGCGGCCGATCCTTGACGTTAAATCGGCCATTGTCTGCGAGGGTCAGCTCGATACGATCGCCTGCCACCTGGCCGACATCGAGAACACCGTCGCGCCGCAGGGCACCGCCCTCACCGCCGATCACGCCCGCATCCTCAAGCGCTATGCCGAGGAGGTCGTCCTCTGTTTCGACTCCGACACCGCCGGCCAAAATGCAGCCTTGCGCTCGCTGGATGATTTGCTCGCCAGCGGACTGGCCATCCGTGTCGCTGTCATCCCGCAGCCGCACGATCCCGACAGCTTCATTCGCGAAAACGGCGCTGATGCCTTCAGGCAGCTCATCGTCGACGCGCCCGGTTTTTTTGATTTCCTGCTCGACTACCTCTGCCGCCTGCACGATGCGAACAGCGACCGCGGCCGAGTCAACATCGTGCAGGGGATGCGCGACGCTGTGCAAAAGACAAACAACCCGGTACTCATCGATACCTACGCGCAAAAGGTCAGCCGCCGCCTCGACGTCGATGCCGATGCCGTGCGCGCCGAGTTCAAAAAAACCAAGCGCACCTTCCAGTCGCCCGAACCGGAGTACGACGAACCACCGCCGGAGGAGGGAGCGATGACCCGACCGGTGCCGGTCGAGTTTTGGTTGCTCAAGCTCGCGCTCATCGACTGCAGTTCCACCGAGTGGCTCGAGACACACCTCGATCCCAAATGGGTGGAGCACCCCGCCGTGCGTGAAATCCTTCAGCAACACTTCGCGTTGCACGCCGAGAACCCCGAAGCCGGCACACCGGAACTGCTCGGCACCCTGAACGCCGACGCCTTCAAGCGCTTGGCTACCGAGGCCGTGACCGACGGCCGCGCCATCCCCGACCCGGCCAAGCAGTTGCGGGACATCGTGCAGCGCTTGCGCAACCAGTTCATTGAGCGCCGCCTGACGGGGATCAAGCGCGAGCTTTCCGGTGCTAACGACGAGCAGTTGGTCAAGCTCATTGCTGAGCGTGATCAACTGAAGGAACTCACCCGGAACTCCCTCGAGCCCCTCGCCGGCTCTTGAGTGCGTTTGGCCAGTCGCTCACTTGAGCCCGAGTTGGCGGGAGAAATAGACGTACTCAAGGGCGTAGCGGCGGGCGTGCTGCTTGAGATTGGCCCCGGCGGCGTGGCCGCCTTCGGTGTTTTCAAAATACAAAACCGGATGCCCCTGTTCTCGCATTCGGGCAACCATTTTTCGCGCGTGGCCGGGGTGCACGCGGTCGTCTTTGGTCGAGGTCTCGATGAACACTTTCGGATAGCTGCGTTCAGGGAACATATTTTGGTACGGCGAATACTTGAGGATCGCCTTGCGCATGACTGAGTCCCCCGGGTCGCCGTACTCGGCGGCCCAGCTTGCGCCGGCGAGAAGCTTGGTGTAGCGCAGCATGTCGAGCAGCGGCACACGGCAGACGACCGCGTTCATCAGGTCGGGGCGCTGCGTGAAGATGGCGCCGACCAGCAGGCCGCCGTTGCTGCCGCCGGAGATGCCCAGGCGTTTGGGCGACGTGATGCCGCGCTTGGCCAAGTCCTCTGCCACGGCAATGAAGTCATCATAAGCTCGCTGCCGGTTTGTCTTGAGCGCGGCCTTGTGCCAGCGCGGGCCGAACTCGCCGCCACCGCGGATGTTCGCCACGGCGTACGCGCCTCCGCGTTCGAGCCACAGCTTGCCGA
>DASCOW010000451.1:0-5247 GCA_036012205.1 Verrucomicrobiota bacterium | reverse complement strand
AATAATAAATCGACCTCACCGTTGCTCTTCAACCGGGCGATATTCTTGCGAGAATAGACCCCCACCTCAGTGAAGTTGCCACCTATGACAATTGAGCCGTCCCAGTCCACGTCCAAGGCATACACCGGACCATCCACGCCGTTGCCAGGAGAAAACGCCGGATCAAGCCTGCCTGTGCTGCCATTGAGCACGGCAATAGAAGGGCTGAACGTATCGCCCACAAACAGAAAATCTCCACCAATAACAATGCGGCCGTCGGGCATACGGTCCACGGCATAGATTGGCCCATCGGCACCCTCGCCAATGTCAAACAGCGTGTCCAGCGACCCGTCGGTGTTCAGACGGGCGACAGAGTTCCGAGGCTTGGCATCGACCTCGTCGAAATCACCGACGATGACCACCTTATTGTCGAGTTGCACCATCACGTCAAGCACCTCGCCCCTTACGCCCTGGCCAGGATCAAACGTCTCGTCCACCGAGCCGTCGTAATTCAAACGCACGATGCCACGCCGAGACTTGCCGTTGAAGGCGGTGTACCCGCCCCCGAGCACCGGGCGTGCGACCAGGCGCGAGTCAAACCCACCCGGCAAATCCTCGTTCACGTAACTGATGTCGATGGCGTTGATGAAGCCATTGGCTCCCATGCCGGGATCGAAAGTAGGATCGAGATCACCGAACTGGTCGACACGTGCCACCCTGTTGCGAACAGTCGAGTTGACCGAGGTGAAATCCCCAACGATATAAACCTTCTCCTCTCGCAGAGCCGTGGCGGGATCGGCTGCCTTAGACTGGACGGCGATATCGTATACGTCGTTGTTGGCCAACGGAACAAAATCAGACGAACCTTTTCCGGCCGATTCATCATCGTTGATGATGGTGATGGTGGTCCAATACTGCACCCCAAGGTCCGCGCCGGGTTTATACATTTTTTTCTCGAGTTCAGGCTCATCCGGGTCGCCATCACCGCCATCACCGCCACCACCGCCTTCGTCCGTAATCGTTTCCTCTTCGTCCTGTGCAAAATCCTGATAGTTCGGCTGAAGATTATACAGGACGATTATGATGTCCTCGTTGAACTCGGCCATCTCATCGTCAATAAGCTGGATCTCGATGTTTTTTGGTTCATTATCGTTTGCCGCCCACGTCAGTTTGCCTGTGGTGACATGGAAGTCGCGCATGACATCCCCCATATACATGGGAAGGTTGAAGGAAGGGTTGAACACGCGACCACCGGTCGGCGTGGCCAGATCTGAGCCCGGGTTCAGAAGGATTTGGGGCAGGCTGGCTCGATCGTGACGGAGCTGCCCCTGAGCTCCCTGTTCAGTAGAAAAAACACCAAAACCAAGCCATTTACTCGTTAATGCATCCGGCATGATTCTAGGTTCATCCCCCGGCAAAAATGCACCCTGATATTTATCGCGGTCGTCGCCGTAGGTCCAAAGGTTGGGCGGATTCTTCATCACCTTGTCGGTCCATTCCTCGCGGGCATCATCGACACGGAAGCCACGGTTTGGGCCAAGCATGTAGCCAACCTCAACCGCCCTCTCCAGCGGATATGCCCTCAGGACTGGAATGCTCAATTTCATCTGCCCCGCATCAAATGTGGCTTGGGAGTCTAATCCCATTCCCTCGTCAAACTCATATCGGGCCTGGGTGAAACGAAAGCCTTGGCGGATCATTCTCGGATCATCGACATCGGGCCAACTCGGATCGCCAGTATCAGGATCACCCTCCCAAATCTTGTCCACAGCCGGGCCAGTGGTGTCGTTGATGCGGAGCGTGGCACGGAACAAGTCCTCATCCAATACCGGCTGCACGGTTTCCGGTTCGCCCTCGACGGCCCTCGGGTTGGAAAGCACCATCTCTGCCATCGTAAACGGGAACACTTCCCCGTCAAAATTAGGAATCAACATCACCTCGAACGTAGCACTCATCTGGAAATCACGGAAAACAAGTGTACCGCTGGTCTCAAGAAAATCGGCGCCCTCCTCGGCCGAAACGCCTGGAACGAGCTTGGATTCGAGTCTTCCATCGGCGTCGCCTCCGCCAGAATCTGTGCTATCATCTGGGACTCTGCGCCAGAATCTCACTCCGCCAATCTCGAGCGCCGACAACTCGTCTCCCCCACGCACCTCGTAATCGACCGCAACCGAGCCGGTGGCACCCAGGCCACGCGTCACCATGATGGTGGCGATGCCGTCGGTCTCGGAGGTGATGAACGCCTCGGTGGCGAAACGGAACAAGCCGGACTCGTTGCCACCGATAACGATCGTGGACGCCCCCAACTTCCCCACAGTGAGACCGCCGGTTGGGTTCAACAGCGCCAGGTGAATCGTCTCATCCCCCTCAAGATCGGGGTCGTTGGCGATATCGACGGTGAAGGTCTTTGTGGCCACATCCCCGTCGGCCCACGCCAGGGTGCCGCTTGTGCCGGCAAAGTCGGTTGCGCTGGCCGAGCCGGCCACGATGGTGTAGTCGACCGTGACATCCCCCACGCTACCGCGGGTGCGGTTGACCCGCACGACAACCTGCAACTCGGTCTCGTCGACCGGATAGGTGCTGGCGGAAAAATCGGCGACACCGCCGCCCTCCGCAACCACCGACGGGGCCAAGACCAATCCACCCAGCAAGAGGAAAAGGCCGCCCAACCAACCACGGTGCCGGTTTCGTACTGCTGCTTTTCCTTCAATCATTCTCATTTGCATGCAACAAAGATTCTTTTATTCACCCCGTCACGGGGCCACGGCGCGATAATAGGCCGCTCCCTCTGACGTGTTCACATTCCCGGACAAATCCGCCACACCCCTTGGGCCGATGACCACCGAACCGGCCTCCTGCCAGTTGACCAAGTCGCCTGAAACCTGCACATCATAACGATGACCCGACCGACCCCAGATTCGGAGACGATACTGGTCACCCACTGATATCAACCCTATGGTTCCTCCCAAACTCAACGGAAGATTCACATTGTCCAGCCATGCGGCGTCAGCACCCCGGCTATTGGCAAAATCTTTTTGGTATCGCCACTCCAACTCGTGAGTACCGCTCGTGATGCTGAACTCGTACTCGTTCCAGTCCACCAAGCCAGACCACTCCTGGATCACGCGACCGTCAATGAGGAAAATGAGTTTGTCCCAGTTCTCCTCGGAATCAACGCGTGAGGAGAACGAACCGTTCCCTCCGGAGAAGGCAGCCTGAACCTTGATGGAACTGGCCTGCTGGTCGCTAATGCCGCCGGACTGCAGCGCATACTCCCCGTCGGCCACTACATCCTGCTGGACAACCCAGGCGGCACTGCCACCGGACAGCCATGGGAGGCGGCCAAGTGCGCCACTCTCGAAATCGTCGGCCAAGCGGCGCGGGCCGAAGGTGGCCTGCACGCTTGTCGCTCCGGTGATGACCAGGTCGAGCGGGTTTTCCAACGAACTGATCGAGCCCTGCCAGCCATAAAACTCGTTGCCCTCCGCCGGCTTGGCCAGAAGTTGCACGGCGGCGTCCTGCGCATAGAGCGCGTACCAACCGGCCTCGTCGTCGCCGAACGGCAGCCGAGGATTTGGCACCTCGCCGCCGGAACCGGACGTGACGCTCATCTCATGCACTGCGGTGGCCGCAAAGTCGGAGACGATGGCCAGTTCGCCGCGCATGTCGCCAAAGCCGTCGGCCGCCACCATGAGGGTCATGCCCTTTGTCAATGCCTGCGTGATGCGGCTGTAACCTGGGTTATCCACAAGCTCGGCCAAGGCCGGATCGTCGTCGTTCGATGTGACGAGGCGCAACCGGCCAACCCTTGTCCCCACGTATGCCCCCATGACCGTGTCGAACTTGGTGTTAACCGTGCGAACATTGAGCAGGCCGTCATACGGTGCGGTAAACGCCCACCACACCGAGCCGCCGCCCTCGTTGCCAGCGTGCTCTGGCTCGCCGGTCTCGCGGGTTGCCTTGTCGGTGTTCACCGGCAGCGAGGTCCAGGACGGGTGGAACACCTCGACCTCCGTCCCCTTGGCCGGCGCCTCGGCCAGCACCAGCACACGGCTGTTGAAATCGAACACCGAGTAACCGGACAGCTCCACCCTGCGGCCGTTGACCGTGACGAGGATGTCCTCCACATCGGCGATCGGCTGGCTTAAGGAAAACCGCATCTGCGATCCGTCGGCCATCAGGCGGTCGCGGTTCATCTGTGTGGCGTTGGAGAAATGGTCGTTTGGCACGTCCGGCGCGCGGTAGTCGATCTCCATGCGGAACGGCTTGGAGACATTGCCAGAGTAATCAAGGGCAAACACTTCTACCTGGTTCAATCCCTCCGAGAGCACCACCGGGATGCTCCACTCCTCATCACCGACAGCGGTGACGCCGATGCCGTTGTTGATGCGCACCATTACTTCGCTGATTCCGGACGAATTCGGCGAGGGATCGATCGCCCGGCCAATCAACTCGACGCGTTTTTCCGTGGTGATCAGGCCGTTGGGCGGATTGGTGACCGAGACATATGGTGGATTGATGTCCGGCTTGCCGTTCACCTCAGCTCGCAGCCGGATGTAGCCCAAATCATCGCTGTCCAGACTTGCCACCACGATACGGTAGGTCTTGCCCTTTTTGCCCTCAAACTGGGCAAAGTCGGGGCGCACTCCGTCGACCTGCACATTGCTTGCCAGTTCCAGCAGGCTCCCGAGGGAAGTCCCGTAGTAGACCGACACCACGCCCTCGATGTCACTGCCGGAGATGTCCACATGCATGATTCCCGACTCGGACGGCGACCAGTTCCACCAGAGCGACCCAGCCGGAGCGCTGGAATTGGCATGTCTAGGCTCGCCGGCCTCCATGGTGGCGAAGGTGTTGAACGCCTCTACAACGCCGCCAACTGGCGCGAGCTTGGTGGCATCGGCAAACTGGTCATTCTCCGGCACCGGCACGATGTCATACTTGACCACGCGCAGGTAATCCTCCTTGTCCGGGGCGGTCACCACGAGCGTGAGGCGCATTTTGCGAGGCTCCTTCGGCAACGGCAGGTAGTAGGAGTAAACGTTGTCCTTGGCCTGCACATCGGGGAAGTCGCCGTCGTTGTTAAAGTACAACTCGGTGCCGTCGTCAAGAATGCCGATCACCACGGCGTCGACCACTGGGGCACTGTCGATGACCGTGACAAAAATCGGTTGATCGGTGTCGGCCAACAGCACCGATCCGGAGCCGGGCTTGATGGACACCTCCATATTGCCATCGGCCAAGCCAGTGCCACTCCCCATGCCCGAG
>DASCOW010000450.1:0-5126 GCA_036012205.1 Verrucomicrobiota bacterium | reverse complement strand
TGGGCCAATGTCGCTCCATTTTCGAGTTCGATTTTCGTTTCCGGGCAACCGGCAAAGTCCCGAAAGTAGGACCAGAATTTCACGGTGATTTTCAAGAGTAAAACTCCGTTTTCAGTAGACCTATGCTGCGTAGGTTGCGGTATTTTTCTGCGTAGTCGAGACCGTAGCCGACGACGAACTCGTCCGGGATTTCGAAGCCGACGTAGTCGGCGGGGATGTCGTATTCGCGTCGTGCTTTTTTTGAGAGGAGCACGCAGGTGCGGATCTGGCGCGGCGTCATGCCGTTCAACTTGTCGATGACAGCCCGGAGGGTTTTGCCGGTGTCGAGGATGTCATCCACGAGCAGCACGTCACGTCCGGCCACGTCGAGTCTTAATTCCTTGGTGAAGATGAGTTCGCGCGATTTGGTGCCATCGCGGTAGCTGGACACGCCTATGAAGTCGAGGCGCAGCGGCAGATCGATCTCGCGCACGAGGTCGGCGAGGAACATCAACGTCCCGGTGAGCAGGCCGACCACGACGAGATCGCGCCCGGCGAAGTCCGACTGCACCCGCGCCGCCAATTCTCTGACTCGCCGCTGAATTTCCCTCTCGGAAACCAGCACCTTGGCAATGTCGGCGTTGGGATCGCTCATGGGGTGGTTTTTCAAATGTGGCGTGAGTCGTCCTCGTTTTTTTCGGTGTAGCCGCTGTCTTGCCGCTGGAAGTTGACCTCGTTTTTCTTCACGTATGCCTCGAACACATCGTCGGCGCCCATGCCCAGCACCTGTGCGAGGCTGATTAGGAAATGAAACAGGTCGACCACCTCGACGCGGGCGTTTTGCTCGTCGAGTTCCTGGTACTTGGCCCACCATTTCCACGGCACGCTGTCGGTCAGTTCGGCGATTTCCTGCCCCATGGCGCGGCAGTAGTTGAGCACCCACTCGGTTTTCTGCTCGTCGTTCATCCCGTCGGTCTGTACGCCGATCCGCTCGTTGAGCGACTTCTGCATCCGAAAGAGTTCCCGCAATTGATCCGGCTGATCCATGCGCCGACTGTTCGCGCTTGACCGCCGTTGAAGCAAGGTTTTTTGCTGAAAACTCCCCGATGCCGCTTGGCCAAGCAGTGGATCAGTGCAGGATCTCGAACGAGCCGTCTGAGCCTCCGACGACGCTGGCGAGATAAATCAGGTGCATTGTGCCCTTGTGATCCACGATCGGCTTGGGCTGGACATCGTGGCTGGGCACGCGGGTGAGGCGAACTGCGGGCTCCGCCGCCGTGACCGGTCAAGTGGCGGCGAGGGCGGTGAACGCGATCAGGACAAACGACGGGTGCAGCTTCCTGCGCGTGAGTTCACCAGCGCCCGGCTGCAAAGCAATGCTTCGCCCGGGATTCGACCCCGGCGATTTGTCTTGAAGAAACAGGGCCGCAAACGGACTCTGGCGTCGATCCGGTGTTACGATTATTCCACAGCAAGAGTAACTTAACCCGCCATTGGGGAGTATGATGGTGGTGGTGGACACAATGCATCGTTTTTTTCGGTTTTGCGTGCTTCTATCGCTGCTGTTTTTGACGCTTGGCCAAGCGCGGGCGGCGACGCTGAAGGAGGCAGGTGAATTGTTCGCCACTGGCGAGTATGCCGGGGCGATCAAGGCCAGCGAGGAGGCCATTGCCGCCAATGAGTACGACAGCGGTTGGCGATTGCTGCTGCTGCGGGCGCGGTTGGCCACCGGCCAGTACCCTGAGGCCAAGAGGTTTGCCACCGAGTTGCTCGACGATTACCGCTATCGGTACAACGCCGAGGCGGTTTGGCTGTTTCATCTCGCCTACGAGGCCACCGGCGACACCGAGTCGGCCAGCCAGATGCTGCAGATCATCATGCAGTTCCTCAACGGCCAGCGAGGCATCAGCGACGAGAACGCGCTTGTCTTCATCGGACGCGCGCTGCTCAAGGCTGGTGCCGCCGACCCCAAGCAAGTGAAGGAGAACCTGTACGACCGCGTGCTCAAGTCGAATCCTGACAACCGCGAGGCGCTGCTCGCGCTAGGCGATCTGGCCTTGGCCAAGCGCGACTTCAAGCTGGCTGGCCGAATGTTTACGCGGGCGATCGGGCATTATCCGGAGGATGCCGACCTGCTGTACGGCTTGGCTAAGGCCTACGCCGAAAGCGATCCTTCGCAAATGGAGGAGCCGTTGCATACGGCGATGTTCACCAACCCCGACCACGTTCCGTCTCTGCTATTGCAGGCTCATAACCAAACCGATGCCGAGCAGTACGACGAAGCCAACGGCATCCTGAAGGCGATCTTCAAGATCAACCCGCACCACGCAGAGAGTTGGGCGCTGCAGGCCGCGCTTTACACTGTCCGCAATGAACCAATCAAGGCCAAGGCGGCGCGTGCGAGTGGACTGAAGTTATGGGAAACCAACCCACTGGTGGATCACGAGATCGGCAAAAAGCTCTCGTCGAAATACCTCTTTAAAGAGGGCGCAGAGCATCAGCGGCAGGCACTGGAGTTCAGCAAGGATTACATCCCGGCCAAGACGCAGCTTGCGCAGGATTTGTTGCGGCTTGGCCAGGAAGAGGAGGGATGGCGGCTGGCCGGGGAAGCGCACGAGGCGGACGGCTACGACGTGACGACGTTCAACCTGCTCACGCTGCACGACTCGCTGAAAAAGTATGTGACGATCGACCGCAACGGCTTCCTGCTGCGGATGACTCGCGACGAGGCCGCGCTGTATGGCGATGAGGCGATCGACCTGCTCACCGAGGCTCGCGGATTGTTCTCGGAGAAATACGACACGCAGATTGAGGGCTCGGTGATCGTCGAGATTTTCCCCGAGAAAAAGGACTTTGCCGTGCGGACGTTCGGCATCCCGGGAGGTGACGGCTATATGGGGGTTTGCTTCGGCAAATTGATCACAGCCAACAGCCCCAAGTCGCTCGTTGGCTTTCAGCAAAACTGGCAGTCGCTGCTTTGGCACGAGTATTGCCATGTCATCACGCTTCAAAAGACTCGCAACAAAATGCCGCGCTGGTTCAGCGAGGGCATCTCCGTCTACGAGGAGCGGTTGCGGCACAGTTCGTGGGGCGAGCAAATGACGCCTGAGTACCGTGACTTCATCCTCGGGGGGGAGATGACACCGATCGAGCGTCTCAGCATGGCGTTCCTTGTGCCCAAGAGCCCGGAGCATATGCAGTTTGCCTACTACCAATCATCGCTTGTGGTCGAGTATCTCGTAAAACATTTTGGCGAGGTTTGCATCAGCAACATTCTGCAAGACCTTGGTCGGGGCGTGTTCATCAACATCGCCATCGAGCAGTACGCTTCCCCGTTGGCAAAGCTTCAGGAAGGATTTACAGGCTTTGCCACCGACTTGGCCAAGGCGTTTGCCCCTGAGGCGGACTTGGCCAGACCGAGTCCGCTTGAGATCAATCCGCTCGATAAAAACGCCATTGTCGATTGGCTCGAGGCCAACCCGAACAACATCTGGGCGCTCAATACCACCAGCGCCAATCTCGTAGAGGAGGAGAAATTCCCCGAGGCAATCCCGCTGCTTGAGCGGTCGATCAAGCTGCACTCGAGGCAGCGTGGCAGCGGCTCGCCGTACGGAATGCTCGCCCGCTCCCACCGCGAGCTTGGCCAGGCGAAGGAGGAACTCGTCGTGCTCGAGCAATGGGCCGCCATCGAGGACTCAGCGACGAAGCTTTACGGGCGGTTGATGGAGATACACGCCGAGCGCGAGGACTGGACTGCGGTCGATCGGCTGGCCAGCCGGTTCTTCTCCGCCAACCCGCTCTCGCCCATCGGCCACCGTTTCATGGCGCTGGCTGCACAGCAAACCGGCCGGCACACCGACACTATTCGGCCACTCAAGCGACTGCTGCTGCTTGATCCGGCCGACCCGGTGGATCTGCATTTTCGCCTGGCCAACGCGCTCGCAGACACGGTGCCGACCGAGGCCAAGCGTCACGTGCTTCAGGCGCTCGAGGACGCACCGCGGTTTCGTGCCGCACAGAAACTGCTCACTCGCCTGGCCAAGCCCGAGCCACCTGCCGTGGAGGCCAACGCGCAATGACACGCCTGCACCATCCCTCCCGCCGGCTTGGCCCAGGGCTGCTGCTCGCCGCGCTGATGCTGGCCACGCTAGCGGCGTGGAGCCAGCACGACTGGTCCCGAGGCGAACACGACAAACGCGGAGGCGTGCCGGACTGGGTCCGCGACGAGGAACTGCCGCACGACACGTTCACTTTCACCCGCATCCAGTACGACTCGTGGGGTGGGGGCTGGCGCGGACGCGGCAAGTGGTCGATCGATTATCCCGAGAGCGATCTCAATTTGTCGTTTCGGCTGCAGCAACTCACTGCGCTAAAGGTCGATCCGGAAGGCACGGTGCTCAACCTCACCGAGGCCGCGCTGTTTCAGTATCCATTTATTTACATCATCGAGCCGGGAGAAATGGTCCTCAGCGAAGACGAGGTAAAGGCACTTCGAAGATACCTGCTCACCGGCGGCTTCCTGATGGTGGACGACTTCTGGGGCGAGGCCGAGTGGGAGAACTTTGAGCGGGAGTTCAAGCGGGTGTTCCCGGCGCGGGAGATCGTCGAATTGCCGATCGGGCACGAGGTGTTCCAGTGCGTGTTTCCGCTTAAGAAGAAGCCGCAGGTACCCAACCCCGGCACGGCGAGTCGGGGCGCGCCGTACGGCATCACTTGGGAACGTTCCGATGCGGAGACGCCGCATTACCGAGGGATGTACGATGACGACGGCCGGTTGATGACGATCATCTGCCACAACACCGACCTTGGCGACGGCTGGGAGGAGGAGAGTCGCGCTGGTGAATGGTATTTCAAGGAATTCTCCGAGCCCAAGGCGTACCCGATGGGCATCAACATTATTTTTTACGCAATGACCCACTGAACATGGAAAACACAGAAACAACAAACGAGCAGGATCGGCAGGCGGTCGAGCAGATCGCCGCCAGCCGCGAAAAAATAGAACTGGAACTTGGCAGGGTCATCATCGGGCAGCGGGAGGCGGTTGAGGAAATTCTCGTCACGCTTTTTGCCGGCGGCAACTGTCTGATCACCGGCGTGCCCGGCTTGGCCAAGACGCTGATGGTGCGGGCCATCGCCGGGATTTTTGA
>DASCOW010000449.1:0-4411 GCA_036012205.1 Verrucomicrobiota bacterium | reverse complement strand
CTCACGGAACGCCCTTTAGCCGCCATGGACAACTCGACCGGACAGGCATTGCGGCCGGAGTTCGACGCGACGACCAACACGTCACCACTGCTCATCGGGTACTGTTGGAGCAACTCCCGGACAATTTCGGGATCTCTCTCCGCTTGAGTGGACGCTGACGCGCTCTCATGCAGCATGAGCTGCGGCTGCAGCATTGGGACGATACTCGCCAATCCGCCAGCCCGATAAAAAAGTTCCTCAGCCAGCATGTGCGAGTGGCCCGTCCCAAAGATATAAACCAAGCGACCGGCGCTGATGGCCTCGGCGAACCAACCGGCCGCAGTCTCGACGCTGGCCACCTGGGAATTGCCCAGAGCCTCGATCTGCCCCTTGACCGTCTGAAGATATTTCTCGGCTAATGTCATGTCTCGCGCTTGGCCAAGCGTGCGGCAGCTTCAGCCACCTTCGTTGGCGCCATTCCCTTCAATGCCATCAGCGCCGCTCCCTCTGCAGCAGGCAGAACCGGCGACTCGACGGCCACCTCTCGCTTGGCCTTGGCTTTGAGTTCCGCTGCAAACGACGCGCGAACCGGCTCGCTGTTGGTCAGCACCGACCCGCTGACGTGCACCACCCCGGGCCAGTTGGCCGAGTCCAGCTTGGACAGCAACGGCACGCAGAGTTTGGCCAGACACACTCCTGCCCGCCGAAGAATACCCAACCAAAATGGCTGCCCGTTCAATTCACTTTCGGCCATGGCGTGGCTCAGCCCGGCCAAGCGCTTGGCCGGCTCGGCGCCGGAGTAAACTTGGGGAATCCATTGCTGAAACTCCGAGACGCCGAAATAACGGCAGATGAAATTTGTCAAATCGGTGGACTCGGCACCGTTACAGGACTCCGTGCTGGCGTGGAGCAAAATCTCATTGGCAATCCAGCGGGCGCTCCCCGGGTCGCCGCCGATCGCCGGCCCCAAGCCGCCAGTGGTGTGACATTGGCCGTCGCCATCCATGGTCGCCGCGATGGAACCGGTGCCGGAAACCACAAGCAATCCCGATACACCGAGGCTCGCCCCGTAAAGCGCGGTCACGACATCGCCCACAATTGTCAGCCTGTCAGCGGGCAACAGTGTGCCACAGACGCTGGCCGCCTCGGCGGGATCGAGCGACGTAAACAAGGAAGCCGTGCCGATCACCGTCTGCTCCGCGGTCGAACTCAGTCCATGAACATCGGCGAACCGTCGAAGAATGTTCCCGAGAGATTCCCTGAAAGTGTCGGGCGAGGTCGTGTTGAAATTCAGCGGACCGCCGTCCGCCTCGCCGAGGGGCTCGCCCTCGACGGACAAGGCAACGGCCCGACTGCATGTGCCGCCGCCGTCGATGCCAATGACAAACGGTGCCGCCATTACGCAGAGTCGACCCCTTCATTGAGCCGTTTGCCGAGGTAGATGGCTTCATCCTCCCCGATCCCATCGCGGGCCAGTTCTTCGAAGCCCCGTTTCAAATAGAACTGATGGGCGCGCTCATTCCTTGCGCTCATGCCCAGATGAACTCCCGGCGATCCCTTGGCCTCGATCAGCGAGATAACCTCGTCCATCAATCTGCGGCCAAGGCCCCTGCCCTGTGCCCTTTGCACGAGGTCGATATGGAGTTGGGAGGGATACAGGTCATACGGTTCCGGGCAAAAATAATCCGGGTGATGGTAAAGGCTATAAACCTGTTCCAGTGGATTCCATTGGGCCGGGTTGCCCTTGGGTTCGGGAAATTCCCGGGCCAAGCCGGGTCGCCATTCTCGTTCGTACCGCTCGTAAAGTTGTCGCGAATCCATCGCACCAAGGCAGTACCCACAGACCCCCTCGTCGTCCTCCAGCACGACCGCCAAGTCCGGCTCGTATTCCAGATACGGCCCCACGTAAACCCGGCCGAGCGCTTCGGGATCGTCCGGGAACAGCGCCTCGCCGTCGGCGCCGTGGTCCCCGGTTTTCAGACACACCCAGTAAGTCGCAGCCTTGTCTGCAAATGTTGCTTTTCTTATTCTATATTCTCCCGGCATCATGTTTTTCAGTCGTCAGCAGGGATCAATTCGCCATCGAGGCGGAACGAAATGAGTTGCTGCAACCTCCGGACCAATCCACCCCGGTAGGTGCCCGGCAGGTAGTTCCCAGAGTGAAACGATTTTGCAACCGAGTCTCCGCCAGCCAGTTTCCAGTCCATGTACTGTTCGATCATCTCCAGTTCCTCGCGCAGTTCCCAGACTTGCCGATTGAACGCGTAAAACAGTTCCCGTCGATGCACTTCGGTCAACTTGCGGGCCAGTTCCACAACCTGGAGAATCCGTTTTCGAAGCCGATCCTGCCGCTCGCCCCAGTCCCCCGACGGTTGTGTCACGATACAGCGAACATCGTCAAATAGTTGCTCTGCGAGTAAGCCGTATTCGTGCGGCAGATAATAGGCGTCGCACAGCAGCGTCAAGTCGTCGAGTGTCACCTCGTCTTCAGCCACGGTTGAAAAACGAGGCAACCAGGCCACAAGCGCTTCCTCGGAGGCTCGCCTGCTGCTCCACGAACCGGTGGCGCCCAAGTAGCTTGCCAATGTCTTCAGCGCAACGAAATTGGCCTCAAATTCGCAGTTCGGATTGATCAGGAATCCGCTCACCTCCTCCCGCAGTTCGAGTGATCGCCCGGAGTACGGCCCGAGGAAAACGCGCGTCATGTCGTAGTCGTTGGCATGCAGGTTGTCCCAGATGACCGGCTTGCGCTGCATCACCTTTTGCAATCCCGCGATGCTCTCATCGGTGATTTCACGAGAGATGATTTCCGGGCCGGTCCAGAACAGATCGATCTCTTCGGCAAGGTGCCGGCCGACCTCCTCCAGGTACTCTGCCCCGCCGTGTTGGTCATCAACCATCCGTTGGCAGTAGGGCGTAGGGCAAAAAATTAACCGCCCCCCCGCCTTGGCCACCAGCTCGTCGTAAATTGTGTTTGCCGTCTCGCATTGCGCCTTGGCCAAGCTGCCGAAGGCGGCACGGTCCGACTCAGCCATTTTGTCCGGGATATCGTCGAATAGGATCGCGAACGAGCGGCAACCCGAGTCGAGCAATTGCCGGAATCGCACTTGCAACCGTTCCGTCTCGCCGGCATCCGAGTAGCGAATCGTCAGGCCAGGGGCGATACCGTAAAGGAACTCGATACCCCGATCCCTACACGCCTCGATGAGTTCGCGAAGCCCCTGCAACTCGTCGGAAGTGTAACACTCCCGCCACAACGCCCGGTGCTTGAGGTCGTCCTTCGGGCAGTACAGGTAGCTGTTCAACTCCAGTTCCCGCATCAGCCCAAGCAACTCCAAACGCTGCGACTGGCTCCAGGGACGCCCATAAAAGCCCTCGATGACACCCTTCAGAAATGAACGATCGCCCTTATCCATCAATTTCCTTGCCACTCATGTCGCGTTGTCCAATAAAGCCTGCCTCCTGTGGATTGGCAGACGGAGCACCGTACCCGCAAAAGCCGCCCGAACCAATCGAAGAAATCCGATGAACAAATCGATCGATCAACTAACCGCCTTTTGTCGAGATGTGTTCCAGCATGCCGGCTTGAGCCAGGCGGATTCGGCAACCGCGACAGCCGCCCTTGTCGCCGCCGACTCGTGGGGCATCCACACTCACGGCCTGAAAAACCTTGGCGGCTATGTTAGGCGCTTGAACGGCGGCGGCATCAACCCACTTGGCCAAGCGCGCGTGGCTGCGGAGGGACCGGCTTGGGCGCAGGTGGACGGGGATGCATCGCTTGGGATGATCGGCTCCACGTTCGCCATGCGGCAGGCCGTGCGGAAAGCGGCAGTCAGCGGCATCGGATACGCAGGACTCCGCAACAGCTGCCATTTTGGAGCAGCCGGCTACTATGCCTCACTCGCGGCGGACGCAGGGATGATCGGGATTGCCATGTGCAACGACACGCCGACCGTCACCGTCCCGGGTGCGCGTGGCCCGGTGCTGGGCAGCAACCCAATCGCCTACGCAGTTCCCGCCGGCAAACAGTTGGTGCTATTTGACATCGCCACCAGCACGGTGGCCGGCGGGAAAGTATTCGCCGCAGCGGCGGCGGGAGAATCGGTCCCCGAAGGCTGGATCGTTGACGAACAGGGACAACCCACCACCGACCCGGCCAGCTTCCCAACCAAGGCAACCCTGACTCCCATGACAGCCCACAAGGGGTACGGCTTGGCTTTGCTAGCTGAAATCCTCTCGGGCGTGCTGACCGGCGCCGCCGTAGCTGGAGGTGTCCTGAGCTATGCCTACGAAGATCCGTCAAAACCGACAAACCACGGCGCGGCTTTTGTGGCGATTCAAATCGAAGCCATGATGGAGCGCGCCGAGTTTGAAAAGCGCATGCAGTCGCTGATTGACGAGATTAAAAACGCGCCGAAGGCGGCCGGCAGTC
>DASCOW010000448.1:0-6565 GCA_036012205.1 Verrucomicrobiota bacterium | reverse complement strand
GCCGCGATGCGCTCTTCAAAAATTTCTCCCGCATGCGGTACGCCAAGCCGATGTACTACGGGATTATTGAGGATCTCGTGTACATCCTCATGTTCAAGCCCGGGACCGGCATCCGCCTGACGCACTCCCCCAGCGGCGGCGGTTTCAACAAGGCGTTCAACACCACCAACCCGGCGTGGGACTGGCAATACATCGTGCCCGACTACGACGTGATGAAAGAGTACCGCTACCAAGCCCGCGCCGTGCTGCGTCCAAGATGCTCACGAACAGAAATCCTCGCCGAGTACCAAAAATGGATCGGCTAAAACCCGATGCCAAGCCGGCTTCGAGAAGGTTCACGTCATAGTGATCCCCATCCTTGAGTAATTCATAAAGCTTTGAGGCTCGTGCACCAAATTTGCCGGGAGTCGTACGGTGCCGGTCGCCGTAGCTCCAGAAGCCGTAATCCCGAGCCAGGCTGTGGTAGGAGGCATACCATTTGTTCCTTCCCTTTGAGACCACCTCGGAATCAAGCCGTGGTGCTGCCTCCTTGTTTTCTTCGTGACATTTCACGCAATGTTTCTCTAACACCGGCTGTACTAATCTAGGGTAACTAAACGGATTGCTCCCGTCAACATCCGGCTTGATCCGCGACGGTGCCCTGCGTAACGCAATCGGCAATTGTTTCGGTACAGCGGGAGCGTGATGCCGTGATTCATGGCAACCCTGACAGAGCAATCGCCCTCCCAGCGTCCCAGCATTGACTTACTCTATGACATTGAGCAGATAATCAACTCGTCCAGACTAACGAAAGCACTGGACCAGTTTGGGTAACTCGATC
Organism: Verrucomicrobiota bacterium; assembly: GCA_036012205.1. GTDB lineage: Bacteria > Verrucomicrobiota > Verrucomicrobiia > Limisphaerales > UBA1096 > UBA1096. The sequence continues at coordinate 5,745 of DASCOW010000448.1, read as the reverse complement.
ACTACGTTATCGACGTTTCCGGCGGCGACAAAATCCCGCGCAAGGGCGGCCCCGCGATCCGGTTCAGCGACCTGCTGATCGTCAACAAAACCGACCTCGCCCCGCACGTCGGCGCGGACCTGGATGTGATGGAGCGCGACTCGAAGACCATGCGAGGCGACCGGCCGACGCTGTTCTGCGATCTGAAGTCGCACAAGGGGCTCGACGATGTAGTCGGATGGATCAAGCGCGAATGTCTGTTCGAGGCGACGTGATGCCAACGCTTGCTGGCCATATCGACCTCACCTGCGCCCGTGACGGGAACGGCCGAAGCTATCTCCGCGAGCAGTCGTTCTCCGCTCCGTTTCACATCAGCAAACCGTACTGGAACGGCACCACGCTGCTGCTTCAACTCGCCAGCCCTACGCCCGGCTTGTTTGGCGGCGACCGGCTCACAAGCAGAATCACCCTCGACGAGGGTGCGCGCCTTCGCATCGCCACGCCAAGCGCAGGGCGCGCCCACACGATGAACGGCAACGGCGCGGAGCTGCGCCAAACCTTCCGCTTGGCCAAGGGGGCTAGGCTTGAGTTTTGCCCCGCACCGTTCATCCCGCAGAGGCTAAGCCGCTACAAGCAGACCGCCAACATCAGCATCGATGAGGGAGGGGAGTTGCTGTTGCTCGAGACGATCGCGCCCGGTCGTGTCGCACATGGTGAGTCGTTCCGCTACAAGGCGATTGACTGGGAATGCAACGTCACCTACGCGGGCCGTCTGGTGTTGCGCGAGCGTTTCGTGCTGGAGCCGGGCAGCCCGGAGTTCGCTGCGATGAAGCAGCCTTTTCCGCTTGGCCACTACGCCTCAGCTTGTGTCATCAGCGAGGCCGCTTGGCAAAACGACAGTTGGATTGAGAAGATCAACGCCATCCAGTCGGACGACATCCGAATCGGCGCCAGCCGCCTCGTCGCCGCCGGCTGGAGCGTGAAGCTGCTCGCCGCCGACAGCTTGGCTCTCCATCGTGCCAACCGCCAACTCCGCCAAGTCTTGGCCGAATTCTTCCCTGCCGCAGATCACCACTCCCGCATCTACGGCTTCAGCCATTGACTGGTACAGCCACTGCCGACTAGCATCTGCGGCGCAATGAGGAAAAGTTTCACAATAATCACAGTCGCGCTGCTGATGGGTTGTTCCGGTGTCAGGCAATCTGCCCAAGATGGGCACGCGCCAATGCCGACGCGCGGCATTTGTGCACACCGGGGAGCCAGCGACACTCATCCGGAAAACACGATCGCTGCGTTTCGCGAAGCCATCCGACTGGGCGCGCAAATGATCGAGTTCGACGTGGCTCTCAGCAAGGATGGGGAACTGGTGCTCATGCACGATCGCACGATCGACCGCACAACAGATGGAAGTGGCCGACCGGAGGATTGGCTGCTCGGAGATCTGAAAGAACTGGATGCTGGCTCCTGGAAAAACAGCCGATTTGAAGGAGAGCGAATTCCCACACTGGGCGAGACGCTTGATGTCATGCCGGGAAACATTTGGCTCAACGTCCACCTCAAGGGCGGAGTTGAACTGGCCAAAAAAACAGCGCGCCTCATCGCGTCAAAAAACCGGCTGCACCAGGCGTTTCTGGCTTGTCGCACCGATGCGGCAAGCGCCGCCAAGGTGATCGAGCCCCGGATCAAGATTTGCAACATGGAGCGGCAGGCAAACACTCTTCAGTACGTGAACGAAACGATCGAGACAGAATGCGAATTCATCCAGTTGCTGGGCGGTGGGAAAGTGGATCCCGCGTATACCGAACGCCTACGGCAACACGGGGTCAGGATCAACTACTGCTGCACAAACGACACATCGATTTTGGCCCAATTGTTCGCGAATGGAGTCGAGTTTCCGTTGGTTGATCGGGTGGATGGGATGTTAAAAGCGGCCGACAAACTCGGAATCCCACGGCTGAAGCCAATCAACCGATAACCGGCGCCGGTCAGTCGGAGTGGAACCTGTCTTCCTGTTTTATTCCAGGGTCATGATCCAGGCGGCGAGGTCAGCAACATCCCTTTCGTTTAGGGTGTAAGTGAAACTGGATGGCATGCCGGAGTTCCGGGCATCGTCTCGCTTCAGGATGTCGGCCGCCTTGATTATGACTTGTTCTCCGGTGGGAAGGTAGATCTTCACCATCTCGGCAGTCTCCTCCTGAATCATCCCAAACAATTTGCGGCCATCCTTCATTGCGAGACTGGTTTGCTGGAATCCCTCGACGATGTACTCGTCGGGAATGAGAATGGAGCGGATGACGTAGTTGACATCATGCCGGGTTCGGATGCCGTTTAGGTCAGGGCCGAGTGTGATGCCTTGGCCTGCGGCCTTGTGGCAGGCAAAACAGGTGCCGCGGCCGAAGAAAACTTCCCTCCCGTGCTTCGGATCGGCATTCCCGAGAGCCTCGATGGCCCCGGCAATGGTGGCCTTCCGGGTGCCGACTCGAGTGAGGTAGACCTGATACATTCCCGGCTTCGCTTCGCCGCCATCATGGTTGCCACCAAGTCGAATCGTGCCTGCCGGGACAGCGCGATGGTAGATGGCAAACTGGTTCCCCTTGCTGGTCCGGACGGTGTTGGTTGTCCTGGTGAAATCCCGTTTCAGCCATGCAGGCGGAACAACGCCCACATCGTAGGCCACGTACAGGTTGGCCGATCGGTTGATCTCAAAGCTGAGAAACTCGTCCCCGGACATTCCGGCGTCCTTCGGGTGAGTGCGGATGAGCGTTGCCCCAGCAATGGTCTCCGGCACCTCGGTGAGAGTTTCGCCTGAATCGGCGGCGTAGGCGAGAACGCCGCGTTGAAGCCCGTCATCAATCGCGTCGTAGCGGTTTTGCGATCCCTTCGCCTCAAGTTTGCGGACGAACAACCGGTCGGCCCACTCGGAGTCGGTGATGCGATGCAGCGCAAGACTTTTCGCTTTCGACACCTGCCGACCATCGTCAAAGGCGGCAGCTGTGATCACGGTGTCCTGCTCAACCGTCAATTCATCCACGTACTTGGAGGCGGAATCACCGGCCTTGGGGGAAGTGCCGTTGGTGGTGAAATAGACGTTGTAGTTACCGCTTGATTTCATTGTGACCAAGGTTTGTTCGCGGAAATTCTTCTCTGTCGCAGTCAGCATGACAGTGGCTTTTTGGGTGCCGGTTTTTTGTAGCCAATCGGTGGCGAGGGAGCTGACGCGGAGGTCGTTGTCGTCCTGCAGAGCAAAAATTTCCTCCGGCTTGGCCAAGCGCTCCTCCATCAGGCTGAGTGCCGCCATCAAGCGGATGCCGGCCCGGTCATCACCGAGCAGGGTTCGGCGTTTGTCGGGCGACACCTGGCGGCGCATGACCTGCCAGGCACTGTAAAACGTCAGTCGATCCGTTTCGTCGGACAGTGCCTGCAGGATGGCGTCGACCCGGCCAGACCAACCCACCTGGCCAAGCGCCTGCACGGCGGCCAGTCGCACACGCGACTCCGGGTTGTCGAGCAAAAGCACTAACGCCGGGATAGCCTCTCTGGCCTTGTTTTCGCCGAGAATTCGCGTGGCCTGGATGCGGAGATTCAAGTCGGCCCTGCGGTTGCCCAGCGCGTAGTTGGTGATCGTTTTGATGTTGCCGTTGTTGCCGTCGATGTGGCCAAGCGCCCAGATGCTCCAGGTGCCCTGTGCCTCGGTGAGTTGGCTGGAATCGATCGCCTGAACAAGCTGTTCGCGTATCGCCGCGCCGCGCCGCACCATCTCGTCCTGCGCATTGACGCGCCAGACCTGTAGCTGGTGCCCCATGTCCTCCATCAGCTCGGCAAACGTCCACTCGGCCAATGTCTTTTTGCGTTTGGCCGTGTCCCAGTTTCGGCGCGGGACAAGCGCATTTTTCTTGTGGCGCAGGCGAAACACACGGCCCTGATACTTGGCGTTTTCAGCCGGCGTCCACTTGCTGGCCGGGATATATTCGGTGCCGTAAACAGAGCCCCATCCGGCCATGTAAACCGCCCCATCCGGGCCAACCTCAATGTCCGTTGGGCGAAACAACGCGCGGCCCTTGGCCCCCTTGTAGCCAAGATCGCCGCCCTGCGTGGCACCGCCGTCGACAAGTTTGCGCTTGGTCTCGGCAGGTGTCTGCATTGAGCCTTCCCACATCGGGTTGTAGAGGAAAATGCAATTGTTCGTCCAATCAGCGATCAGATAGCGGCCCCGGTACCTTTTCGGGAAATGCGTTGAGTCATAAAATACCACACCTGTGCCGGAGCCGCTCACGCTTGGGAACAAATCCGACGATGGCGCGACCGCGATGTGACTGCCCATCCAGTCAAACACCCACGGATGCCGCATGGTGTAATGCCCGTGTTGCACCGGCATGAAAATTCGCTCGCCCGGCAGACCGGGGTCGTTGTCCGTGCCCAGCCAGTTGAAGCCGCTGTCCATGCAGATATCCCACGGGTTGCGCATGCCGCGCGCGAACAACTCGAGATTGTGCCCGCCCGGCCGACAGCGAAAAATGCCGCCCTCGGTCTCGCGCTTGTTCAACGGATGATAACCCTTCGGATAGGTCTCTCGGGTGTAGACCCTGGTGAGCGGATACTTCGTCTTGTCTCCCGAGTTATTGCCCTGTAATTGGCGAAACGGCAACGGCGCATGATCCTTCACCCACGTGTTCCCAATGCTCATGTACAGCCAGCCATCCGGCCCCCAGTTGAGTCCGTGCAGACTGTGGCGCAGGTTGTTCAGGCCGGTGTAAATGACCTGATACTCATCGGCGACATCGTCCCCGTCCGTGTCACGCAGCACCGTTAACTCCGGTGCGTTGGCCACCCAAAGCTCATCATGACGCCAAGCCATACCCTGTATAGAATTCAGCCCCTCGGCGAACGTCTTGACCGTCTCCGCCCGCCCATCCCCTTCTCGGTCAACTAGAATCTTGATATAGTCGCCGGGCGAATCCGGTTTCGGATTTCGGTACTGCGGCCCAGCCCCAACGTAGAGCCGGCCGTACTTGTCGAAACACAGCGACGACGGATTGATTATGTGCGGTTCCCTGGCAAAGAAACCGATCTCAAACCCCTCTTCAACGTCCGGCAGCGCCTCAGTATCGACCGCAGCCTGTGCCGTCGCACCGCTCAGCAATGACAGCAGACAGCCGGCCAAGAAACCATCGAGTTGTACGTTCATGTTGAAATTGACCTCGAACCGGATACCTCACACGTAGTACACATCCGCGTCATCGATGTCCGGAATGCCGACCACCAGCACCCGCATTTTGCCTCTGGCACCATGCACCAACCCAGGCGGAATATGAATCATGCTACCCTTGCGCACCGGTTGCTCCTCGCCATCCAGTTGCACCGAGCCCTCACCCTCAAGCACGTAATACAGCTCCGTCGAAACCTTGTGATAATGCAGCTTCGCACCATCGATATCCACCGCGTGTGCCCAGGCGGCGACGCCCTCATCATCCCGACTTAGCAGTCGATAACGATGCCCACAAGCGCTGCGTTCCCGGGCCGCATCCGTCTCGTGTCGGATGATCAGGTTGCGCGGCGGAGAGTTTCGAGGATCAACAGACATCATGAAACATGGAACGATCCAGAAGGTGCCAACCCGATGGCCAAGGCGAATTCATCCGCTTGGCCAACGACGCCCTGCTGGAGCTATGCCCCGCGCCGGTCATACCGCACCGTCTCAGCCGGTGCAAGAAATCCACCGACATTCCCGGCAAGGTATCGGCAATCTTGACCCGACGGGAGCGGATG
>DASCOW010000447.1:0-1383 GCA_036012205.1 Verrucomicrobiota bacterium | reverse complement strand
TGGCTTTGGTTTCCGGGTTGCTTTTCGGCATGCCGGGAATGATTCCGGTATCCACCGGTTTGGCTGGGCCGGAGGATGCCCGACCGGAGATCATCAGCATTCAACTGGAAGTCAGCGAGGTGGTGGTAACGGTGCGTGTACCGAGAGGCATTACAAAAGTCACACTGGAGGGGCGCTCGCGACTGGGCATGGGAAACTGGGCGCCACGCGCGGTTGAACGGGTGGATGGCTCCGGCGGGTTGCTGGTGATCCGGATTGCCTACACGAAAGCCAACGAAATCCTCCGCGTCCGGGGCGACGACAAGGACGAGTTGCCGGCGGCGTTCTACAAGGGCACGACAGACTTCAATGGGCAAAAGGATGAAGGCGGAGACGGCTTGGTTCCCGCACCCGGTCGAGGCAACGAGCTTGATTCCGTAGCCGAGGCAGGGGATGCCAATAAGGACGATGGGGGCGGGCAGCGCGATGTTGTTGAGTCGGACATCTGGAGTATTCACAACAGTACGCTCTACTTTTTCAACACACTACGTGGTCTGCAGGTGATCGATCTCAAGGACAAGGGCAACCCGGTCGTTCGCGGTGTGCTGCCGATGCCGGCAGCAGGCGAGCAGATGTACACGCTCGGTGACAACCATGTGATTTTGCTCGTCCGAGATGGCTGCAACTGGTGGGGCAACGACGCCGAGAGTCAGGCGATTATTGTCAATGTCGCCGGCAACACGCCGGTGATCGAGGCCAGTGTGCCGGTGAAGGGTTACATCCGCGAGAGCCGCCTTGTTGGCACCGCACTCTACATCGCTTCGCAGACGTATATTACGAAACAAGCCGTCAATCCTGAGACTGGTGACACGTACACGCGATGGGAGCACGGCACTCAGGTGTCGGCGTTCGACCTGAAAACCCCCGCCAAGCCGGTCGCGCGCGAGACGGTTTTCTACAGCGGTTACAACAACGACATCTATGCTACCGACAAGTTCTTGTTCGTATCCACCTCGATCCCGAATAATTACTATAAGACCGATCTGCGGTGTATCGACATCTCTGCACCGAACGGCACGATGAAGGAGGCGGCCACCATCCGCACGGCCGGCCGGGTGGCGGATAAGTTTAAGATGCGATTAAGCGACGACACGCTCACGGTCATCTCGGAGGAATTGAACCGCAATAGCGGTGAGAACCGAAACCGCTGGCTGACCACGCTCGAGACGTTCAGCTTGGCTAACCCGCATAAGCCCGAGGCACTTGGCGAGTTGAGCTTGGCCAAGGGCGAGCGCCTGTTTGCCACGCGCTTCGACGCCGACCGGGTGTACATCGTCACCTACGAGCGGATCGATCCGCTGTGGATTGTGGATCTCTCCGACCCGCGTAAACCGGCGATCAAGG
>DASCOW010000446.1:0-5473 GCA_036012205.1 Verrucomicrobiota bacterium | reverse complement strand
ACGTCGTGTCCGGCGGCAGCCATTCCAGTTCCAGCTTGGTCACCGGCGACAGACTGGAGGTGCAGTCAAACACCTGCGCCGGCAATGCCACGCCGTTGGTGCGGACGACTTGGCTGTCCTCGTTGCGCAGCTCCATCGCGGCTAGGCGCAATCCCGGTTGGCCAAGCGCCTGGCCGGCGGAATTGAGTCGCGCCAAAAACAGCGCCGATGCGCCGACGAGCAGAAAAAAAACGCCGAGGATGAGCTTGGCCTGACTACTCATCTCCCACCTCCGATGTCGGCACGGGCCGGTCGTCCTCCTTGATCATTCTGCCGAGGATCAGCACCCCGACAAACGCTGGAACATATGGCAGCAGACTCAGGATGCCGTTACTGTGCACGAAGTTTCCGGCGGCCTGGCCGGCTCCCGGTTGGGCCGCCTCGGTCACCTCGGCGGCGAGGATGATCAGTGCCAATCGAAACACATTTCCCGCCACCGCCAGCGGAAAGGCTGCCGCGATGATCACCGCCGTTTTCCACGGCACTCGAAAGGCGACGAAGCCGTAAATCGAAAAGAACGCCAGCGTCACCGTAAGGCTGCGAATGCCGCTGCACGCGGCGGCGATCTCGTACGCATAGCGGCGTTTGGAGTCAAAAATCTGCACGCCTTCCTGGATGATGTCGACGCCCAGCAACGTGCCGCATATCCACCCGGTCATGTCCGAGACCAAGTGTCGCAGCGGCACGGTGACAAAGTCGGCCATCGTGCCGAGCGGCACGGCGAATGCAAACAGGAAACAGGGAAAGAAACTGGCTCGCAGCCACGCCGGCCCCCACACCAGCCCGCTCATCGCGTACAGTCCGAGATAAAAACCAACGATCGAGATGCGCGTCTGCTGGATGACGTAGCCGAGCAGGTGCACGATCAATGCGAACATCACCAGCGCCATCGCCGGCCACCAGTTGCGCTTGGGCGCGGCAAGCAGTTCGTCGCGTTTCCAGTAGCACAGCCCCAGCACGATCAGCGGGATGATGTAGCCCAGCTCGTCGTCCTTCGAGCTGCCGTATGCGTAGTTCATCCAGCCGAAAAGCGAAGCGGTATCGACGTAGCCGAAGGTGGAATTGCCGAGCAGGTGAAAGAAAACCAGCCACGTCCCGAGCAACACCAGGAACAGTGGCATGTCCGGCATCGCTCGCCAAAAACGCAACAACTCCTCCCCGGCGGAGGGGCGGCTGGTCTTGGCGCTGGTTTCAGGCTCACTCATGTTGCGCGCGGCGCAGCCTAAACGGGCGAGCCCTAAACGGCGATGAAAACCGGTTCACACCCAGGCGCCCCGGAGCAGCCGGATAAAATTGCCACTCATGATTTTGTCGATGTCGTCCGCCGAATAGCCGCGCTGGCCAAGCAGGCCAGGCAACTTCTGCAGATCGGCGATCGTGTCGAGATCCACCGGTGCCTGCTCACGCCCAAAGCCCCCGTCGAGGTCGGTGCCGATGCCGGCGTGGTCTGCGTTGCCGGCGAGTTGGCAGACATAATCGATCTGATCGACCACGTGCGACATTGCCACGCCGGATGTCTCGGGAGTGGTCACGCCGCGTTCCCAGCCGGGGATCAGCATCCACGCGTCGAGCGCCGCGCCGATGACGCCGTCACGCTCGATCAGATGTTTGAGTTGCTCGTCGCTGAGCTGGCGGTCGCCCGGCACGAGCGCACGGCAGTTGCAGTGGCTCGCCCAAACCGTGCCGCCGAAAATGTCCATCGACTCGTCAAGCGACTTGTCGCTCAGGTGCGTCACGTCGAGAATGATGCCCAAGCGCTCCATCTCGCGCAGCAGATCCGGCCCCGCCTGGCCAAGGCCGTCACTCTCGTGGGTGCCGGGCGCGTAGGTGCCCGGGCCGTAATGCGCCGGGCCAAGCGCGCGCAGGCCGCTCTCGTACGAGCGTTCGAGGTGCTGCAGCGTCACCATCGAGTCTGCCCCCTCGAGGCTCAAAATAAAGCCGACCGGCAGGTCGTCGCTCGGCCCGTTAGCCCACTTGGCCAAGTGCGCCTCCAGTTGGCCTGGGTCGGCGATCTGCGCCATCTCCCCTCGACGCTCCATCTCGCGGTACCACGCGAGTTGCCCCTGCGTTTGTGCCCAAGCCTGTTCTGGGGAATGCCAGCCGGGCAGTGGGTTGCCGTGCTTGGTATGGCGGGCGATCTGTGTGGCGACACACAGGCCGATATTTCCCCGGCGCATTTCCGGTAGGGAGACGGTGCCTTGGCAGCGGTCCTTCTTGTCGGTTTGGCCGGCTTCGCGTTCGCGAATCTCGCCAATCAGGCGCGACATATCGCGGTTCCACTCGAGCGCGTTCATCGAGAGGTCGAGGTGGGCGTCAAAAATAAACGGGGTACTGTCGGGCATGGCATGCGCTTGGCCAAGCGGCTGAGCGGCGGGCCAGTCAACGGCAGAACGCCCGGCCTGTGAAGCCTCGAGTTGCCAAGTTGGGCATGCTTGGCCAAGCTGGGCGGCGATGAGAGCCATAGCCGTTGCCCTGCTGTCGTTTATTGCCATGTTATCCCAAGCCAAGCCCATTGCCATCGTGATTCACGCCGGCGCCGGAAGCCTCAGCCGGGACTCACTCACGCCGGAGCGCGAGCGGCTCTATCACGCCACGCTCGAACAATCTCTTCGCACCGGGCACACCATCCTCAAGCGCGGCGGCAGTGCGCTCGATGCCGTCGAGGCAGCGATCGTCATCATGGAGGACGCGCCGGTGTTTAATGCCGGCAAGGGTGCAGTCTTCACCGCCGAGGGTAAAAATGAACTTGACGCCTCGATCATGGACGGCCGCGTGCTGCAGGCCGGCGCCGTCGGCGGCGTGACCACGGTGAAGAACCCCATCAGCGCCGCGCGCGCTGTGATGGAAAAGTCGCCGCACGTTCTGTTCACCAACCGTGGGGCCGAGAAGTTCGCTAGCGACAACGGGCTCGAGATAGTCGATCCCAAATACTTCTTCACCGAGCGCCGCTGGAAACAGATTTTGGAGTGGCGCAAGCAGCAGAAAGGCAAGGCCAAGCCGCAGGCCACTGCTGAGCCGGATCGGCACACTGACTACTTTGGCACCGTCGGCTGCGTGGCGCTGGACGCCGCCGGCAACATCGCCGCCGGCACCTCCACAGGCGGAATGACCGGCAAGCGCTTCGGCCGCATCGGCGACTCGCCGATCATCGGCGCCGGCACCTACGCCGACAACCGCACCGCTGGCATCTCCTGCACCGGCCACGGCGAATACTTCATCCGGCACGCCGTCGCCTACGACATCAGCGCCCGCATGGCCTACAAGCAGGAGAGCCTGGGCAAGGCCGCGGCCGACGTTGTGCAAACCGTGCTCAAGCAGGCAGGTGGCTCCGGCGGCATCATCGGCCTCGACGCAAAAGGCAACATCGTGATGGAATTCAACACCCCCGCCATGACACGCGGTGCCATCGATCGGGATGGCAACCTCGAGACAGCGCTCTTCAAGTGACCGGCGCTTGGCCAGGCGGAAATCACATGGCCACATGCTTCGAGCGAAAACTGTGCTGGCGATCTCCCCGGTGCATTGGTATTACTCATTAGGAAAAGGCACAAGCATCATGAAAAACATTCCTTTTTACATCATTATTGCTGCTCTGGTCGCGCTGGCACCACTTGCTCGGGCCGAGCACAAGACACCCACAGTTGGCCTCTACGGACAATCCCTCAAGGCCAAGACTGAGAAGCCCGATGTCTTCGGTCGAACCAAGACCACGTACAAAAGCAACTCATACAAGGTGCTAGGGACAAGTGTGGCAGACAAGCCGGACATCTTTGGTCGAACTAAAACAACCTTCAAAGACAAGACCTACAAGACGCTGGGGACAACCGTGACGAAAAAGCCGGATATCTTCGGTCGCAAGAAGACCGAGATTAAGGACAAGTACGGGCGAGTCTTAGGAACGGCCGTTACTGAGAAGCCGGACATTTTTGGCCGAATTAAGACTACGTACAAAGACAAGTATGGGCGCAAAGTAGGTTCAGCAACAACAGAGAAGCCGGACATCTTCGGCAATCGAAAGACTACCCACAAAGGGCACAACCCATTTAATTTTTTCCAGAAGAAGGAAAAGAAGGACTAGACCTTCAATTGCGCCTACTGCGGTTAACCCCGATTTTAGGACCACAGGCGCAAGTGGAAACTGCGTCCCAGCATTGACTTACACTACGACATTGAGCAAGTAATCAACCCGTCCAGACTAACTAAAGCACTGGACCAGTTTGGGTAACTCGATCATACCCAAAAGTTACACCAAATTCACTGATGTTCATTAATGTCAGGGATGTGTTTTGGTGTTCGAGCTGTCGTTATAGTCCCCCCTGTTATTATTCAATATCGGAGGGGCTCGAGACTCCAAGTTCCACCGCAACGAGAACGCTTGGGAATTGCTGGAAAAGTGAGAGGCAAAGTTAGCGGTTTTTGTTCAACTATACCTCAAAACTCATTTTACCCCTATAAACATTGGTGGAGGAGGGAGGGGCGAAACCGCGTCCTAATTAGTCTCCGGAGCGGTTGGTCCACATACCGAGGATTGAGTCTTTAATGAGGTTCGCGTGGCCGTCCGTGAAAATCGCGTTGAAGCCGTTGTTGTGGCGTTTGTGGACATGGCCAGTTGGGATTTTGGGTTCCGGCGCACTGTTCACAAAGGCAGGGCCGAACCCGGCGTTGTGCCAGGCATCAACTTGTTCAAGTCGCCAAATCTCAAAGGAGCGGAAGCCGTCAAAGATAGCGATTGTGCCGGAGACGTCATCCACATCGGCCAGATGACGGCTGGGGTTGTCCCAATTGTTGATGAATGGCCCGTTTGCTCCGACCCACTCGTTCTTGCCGCTGCTCGGATATGCACCACCCTGTGCGTTGGCAATGTAATCACGAATGAGCGGATTGGGCAGTCCGCGTGGTCGGCGATACGTATATTCCGTGTGCGGATCCATGCTTGGACAGGTATAAATCTCTTCGCCATCAATGTATGGCCGACAGAGGTCCTGCCACCAGTAAAGATCCTTTTGCCCTGGCCAAGTATAAGCGTACCCGTAGGGCAGGTAATCATCGAAATCCTGACAATACATCAAGACAGCGAGACCGATTTGCCTTTGATTGCTCAGGCATCGGGCGGCGCGCCCTTTTTCCTTAGCCTTGCCCAATGCGGGCAACAGCAGCGAAGCCAGAATCGCAATGATGGCAATCACCACCAACAGTTCAATAAGAGTAAACGCCCGGCTTGGTTTCGTTTTCATTTCCCTTCAGCTTTCAATTCTTCACTCGTATCCAATTTATTTCTGCGTCAGGCTGTTGATGTATTCCTCAAGGTTGGTGAATCCATCAGAATCCCTGTCTTGGTTTCTGTCCTCGGCATCATTTGGGTTTAACCCATTTGCTGTTTCCCATTCATCAGCCATGCCATCTTTATCACGATCAGCTAGAGCAGGAAAAGAAT